>JAJRZB010000059.1 GCA_024275455.1 Bacteroidota bacterium
ATTTTATTTTTCTTCTCATTCTTTAGTCCGTTTCTGGCACAGGCAACTAATGATTTGGATGAATTACAAAAGCACTATGAAGCATTTGAATATTCCACTGTGATTGCCAAATCGAAAAACCTGCTTCTCGATAAAGACAGATTCTCCGAACAAGATTTGACACAAATTTTTACACTAAAAGCTGCTTCTCATTATGCAATGGGAGATAAAGCAAATACCAGAAAATCATTTATTGAACTACTGAAATTGAATAAAGATTTTGAACTTAACAGTGTAAAATATTCACCGAAATTAATTGAATTATTTAATAATGTTAAAGAAGAATTTGCTGATATTCTTCAAACTAAAAACAAAAACCCTCAGCTAAAAAATAGAGAAACAGTAAATCTTGAAAGTCAAAAAAAAGTTATAAACAGTAATTTAAATACTGCAATTGCAAAATCTATAGTTTTGCCCGGATGGGGTCATCTGCATATTAAAAATAACACAAAAGGTTGGATATTAACATCTGCCAGTACAATTACACTTGGGTCTTTGATTTATTTTATTTTTGATACAAATTCCAAAGAAAAAAATTACTTGTCGGAAATAAACTTTGCACTAATTCAGGATAAATATAATAAATACAATTCATCGTATAAAATACGCAACACATTAATTGCCACTTATGCTGCAATTTGGATTTACTCTCAAATTGACATGCTGTTTTTCTCAAATGAGTTAGGCAGCAAGAATATTACGTCTCAAATTTCAAACAACTTTTTACCTGCTGATAAGAATTCAATAGCCATTTCTTTCAAAATAAATTTTTAATTAACTACGAATAAATTTCGTTTAAAAGAATAAATTTCGTAGTAATTTATTAGAATCCAACGAAAATTAAATTTTTAGACCACCATTATAAGTTCCAAAACTACTAACATTCACCGTATTGATTTTTTAAATAGGGTTTTAAACGAAGCAATCTATCCAAAAATGAAAGATTGCAAACTTAAAGAAAGAACTTCTAAGTTCACAATCACATAATAATAGTATTTTCAAATATCCTTAAACGTTGGCATTTAATTTGCCCTACTTCTAATAATAATTAATAATAAGTTCAATTTCTGCCATGAAAAAAAATCAAAGAAATTCATTTATGTTTTTTACAGTTATTCTTTCCGTTGGAATACTTTCTTTGTTTGATTCCGATAGACAATTCGAAAGACTACAAGTCCTTTTCCATAATTTTGAATATGAACAAACAATACTGTTAGCTAATAAAATACTAGCTGATACAACAATCAGCAAACAAGAAAAAATTCAAACGTACATTATAAAAGGTGTTTCGGAATTTTCATCAAATCAAACATTAAAAGCCCGCAAAACTTTTATGGAATTAATTTTATTCGATAAAAATGTTGTGCTCGATAAAAAGGAAGTATCGCCAAAAATCATTGATTTCTTCAATCAACTTAAAACTAAATTGGCGCTAAACAGCATTTAGGATTTAAAGTGTTACTATATAAATGAATTGATTATTAACATTAGATTTTCGTTATTATAATCTAAATAGTTCAAGAGGTAACTAAATGAAAAAAAAATATATTTTTGCAGCTATTTTTACTATTATAATTTTCAGCTATTCTAATTCCTACTCACAATTCAGCACCGAAGATTACCAAGAGTTTCTATATCAGAATAAAAATTTAACCTCTCAACAACTTTTAGAAATGTACTCTGCCGGGTTATTTGAAAAATCGGCAAATATTAATTTGGCAAATACAGAATATTTTGATTCGGTTAAAATTAAATATCAATTAACGGATTATGAAAAATCTCTGCTGAACAAGAACGGATTTGTTGTAACCGAAAGATTGCAAAAAGGTTCTTTCGGCAAACAGTTTGAAGATATCTATCACAAAGATTTACCCGTATATATTTCTTCCGATGCTATTCTGCATGCTTTTCATGCATCGTATGATAAAATTCTTAAAAACACAGAATTATCTGTTTTAATAAATAAACTTGACGAATTACTTACTACATTACAGAATAATTTTCCTGCTCTTGAATCCAATGTTAATACCCAGGCTGATTTAAATTTTTATTTACAGGATCTTGATGTTTATTTAACTGTTCCAAAAAGATTGCTCAATAACACATCACAGCCTTTTTATGATGAGAATAAATTGTTGGTTGATAGTTTAATCAATGAAATAAATTCCGAAAGTTTTGTTACCCGTCCTCTTTTTTCTGCTACCCCGAGAAAAATTGATTTTAGTCAGTTTAAACCTCGCGGACATTATGCTGATGAAAATTTTCCAAAGCTTGCAAACTATTTTAGGACAATGATGTGGTTTGGCAAAATTGAATTATATTTGATTGCACCCAAATCTTTTATAAAAGTACCAATTGAAGATGTACAGAGACAAATAATCATCTCCAATCTTTTCTCCAAATTAATTGATCTCTCAAACAGCAGAGAACTATTTAACGAAATTGAATACATTATTAGAACATTTGTAGGAGAACAAGATAATGTAACATTGCCCGATTTAGAAGAAGTTTTTCAAGAAGCCGGTATTACTACTGCCGATATGCTGCTCGACACATTCGTAGTAAAAGATTTTCAAAATGTACTAAAAACAAAATCGTACTCCGGACAAAAAATCCTATCGCAAATATTAATGGCTGACCCAATGTCTCCAGATAAAATTGAACCGGCATCTGCTTTTATGCCTTTCGGACAAAGATTTGTAATTGATTCTTATGTAACCGGCAATGTAGTATTTGATAAAGTAAAATCCCGTATGCTGCCTTCAACATTGGATATTTTATTTTCACTCGGGAATAGTGCATCAGCTCAATTATTAAAAGATGAATTAGATAAATATAATTACTCATCCAACCTGGCAGCATTAAGATATTTAATCGATAGTTACGAATTTGATTTTTGGAATAATTCGATATACAATTTATGGCTTAATTCAATACGCTCCCTCAATCCGCCGGAAGATAGAAGTACACTCCCCGCATTTATGCAAACTGCTGCTTGGTGGCAGCAGAAAATGAATTCGCAGCTTTCTTCTTGGACTGAATTAAGACATGACAATTTACTTTATGCCAAACAATCATATACAGGAGGAGCTACATGTTCATACCCATATAGTTTTGTTGAACCTGTACCGGAGTTTTTTAACTCAATTAGTTTATTGGCTAAAAACACATTGGAAAAACTGAATAGTATTTCTTCATTTGATAATTGGACTAAGGAGGAATTTAACCGTTACTTTGCAAAGCTTTCCGGTGTTACCGATACACTGGCAGTTATTGCTCAGAAAGAATTAGACAATATTCCATTTAATGAAAACGAGGAGAATTTCCTAAAAAGAATGTTGTTTAATAACCCCGATCAAGCTTGTGGTGCTCCAAGCCACATAGGCTGGTATCCAGAATTATACTATAATGATTGGGGACAAAGTGACTTGCACAAAGAAGATTATCTGGTTGCTGATTACCATACTGCCCCCACAGATGAAAACGGAGCTGTAGTCGGCTGGGTTAAACATGCCGGAACCGGCCCGATTGATTTGGCTATAATTATTGCTCAATCCCCTGGTAATAAAGAAATAGTCTTTGTCGGACCGGTTTCCAGCTATTACGAATATACATCTACAAATTTTTACAGGCTAACAGATGAGGAATGGAAAGAAAGTTACCTTGTGCAAAAAAGTGCGAGACCGAATTGGGTAAACATATATTTAGCTGGTAAAAACGGTAATTCCAAAGGAGAAGGATTACAACTGCTTACAAGTATTAATGAACAAAATAATAAAACAAAAATACCGGAAGTTTATATTACAGCTCAAAATTATCCTAATCCTTTTAATCCTTCTACCATAATAAGTTTTACAATTCCTCAAAAATTGTCAAACTCAAAGACAACACTAAAAATATTTAATATAAATGGTCAAGTTGTAAAAGAATTACTTAACGAGCAACTTCCGGTGGGAACTTATTTAACCAAGTGGAACGGAGATAACACATTTGGAAACTCAGTTTCAAGCGGTATATATTTTTATGAGGTTAAAGTGGGAACACAAAAATTTGTTGGTAAAATGAATTTGATGAAGTAAAATATTATGAATTAAAGGAATTATAAAATGAAAATTATTACATCGCTTTTTATTCTATTATTTATTAGTAGTATTAGTTTTCCCCAAATAAACCCACTAATACCGGATTTTAAGATTAGCGAAGATAACTTTCAAGCAACTTTCATTCAGAAAAATCCAAAACTTTTTTCAAACGGAAATGATGAATTTATTATTGCGTGGGAAGATTTTAGAAATGGAGATCCCAGCTATTTCGGACAAAGGTTTGATTCACTTGGTATTAAAATTGGGAATAATTTTCAAATTCAATCTAACTATAATATTTGTTTTGGTGCTAATTCAAGTTTTCTAAACCTTTCTTCAATTTATTATGATAATTTACTGAGTGGTGGCGGAAGTGTAAGTTTTTATGCTACAATTTACAACCAAAACAATAACATTGTAAATCAGGAAATAAACCTTGGGAGTATTAACATTCCGTGGTGTGGTACTGGTTATCTTGGGTATGATACAGAAGTATGTAAAACAGAAAGCGGCTATCTTTTCGGATTGAGAGATAATGGCTTTCTTGTATTAAACCAGCTTGATCAATTAGGAAATTTGCTTTACACATATTCCTTTTCAGATTCAATAAGCTCCTCCCCGGTTTTAGGTTTTGATATAGCTTCTAACAATAAACAACATTTTATTACTACCTTGCAATTTATTGGGGAGTATTACGAATTTACTGATACTTTACAATTAACCGCTACAATAATAACTGATGATCATTTATCAGATCCAATCGTTTTTAATATTAATACTTTAAGTCCGAACGAAGATAGTTATTACTATAGTTATCAAGCTTCAACCCGTATAAAAAACATTGCACTTGTGGATTCATCATTTTTAATTATTGATTTGTTAAATAATTCTTCAAATCTAACTTTTAGAAAATACAATCAAATCGGAGAACAAATTACCCAAGATTCATCTGTACAATTAATTGAGAATTATATCCCTGATCAATATTCCTATATGTCAATTTATAAGTTCGAAGTTTCGCAAATCTACGAAGATAAGATTGCGCTGTATGTTTCCATCGATTCATCAAATACAACTTTCTATAATAACATAATTATTTTTGATAACGAAGGTAATTTTCTGAATGTTTATTCAGAGAGAAATGATACTCGAACAACTTTTGGTGGACAACCCTTTATATTATCTGATAAAGAATTTTTCACAACAAAAACTTTCAATCAAGATGTTTTTCTGTATAAAAATAATATTTTCAATAAACTTGATTCCATCAAGATAAATGATGATCAACAAGGTAGTAACGATATTAAACCTTTGGTTGTTCCAATAAGCGAATCAAAGTATTTTATCACATGGAATAATGAAAAAGGAAACTATGGAAAGGTAATTGATGAAAACGGAATTACCGATGAAAAGCAAATTCCACTTGAAGGTAAGAATACCATATTCTTAAATGAAAACAGATGTGTAAATTTTTGGAAGAAAAAAACATATAACGATAATGCAATAATTGGATTTACTTTATATGATAGCGAATGGAACATTATTAAGAAAGATACTTTTCAGACCGGCGATTACTATGCAGTAAGTTACACAGTACAAAAAATAACTGATTCATTGTTTGTAATAAATTCAGGAGAACCCCAAAATGCTAAGTTGTTACTCTACAATTTTGAATGTGAATTGATTAAAGAGAAAATTATTACAGAAAGTGATTATTCATACATAAGGAAAATATTTTTAAACGACGCTAGCTCTTTTTACGTAAAATGGGGAACCAACCTTCAACTTTTTAATCTAAATCTAGAACCTATTTCTGAAATATTTCAAAATAACGCAACTGAATATCTTGGAGATAATAAATTTTTATATGTACATATGAATAGTTCCTATCCTATTGAACAACTAGCCGGAATTATTTTATCAGCTGAGGGAGATACATTAGTAAATGAATTTATATTTAATCAAGTTTCTCCAAATGATTTTTGGAATAATAACTCAAAAATAATTCCTATTAGCAAATCTAAATTTTTAATGTTATTTCCTATGCGAACAAATACAGGGGAACATATATTTTGGAGAGTCTATAATCATGATGGGGCTCCTGAAAACGACAAACATATAGTTCATAACAAGCATTCTTATAAAACTTATAATATTTCAGCAACTATTAATAACGATAAAATATTTTTTGTATGGAGTGATTTAAGAGAAGGAAATAAAGGGTATGATATTTACGGAAATATTTATGACTTAAATGTTATTACAGAAGTAAAAAGACCAAGTATTAAAGATAAATTTTTATATAATTTTTCACTTTCACAAAACTACCCGAACCCGTTTAATCCTACTACAACAATAAAATATTCAATTCCAACTGAAGTGGATGAAAACTTTGCATCCACTACAAAATTGGTGGTTTATGATGTTCTTGGCAGAGAAGTTATAACCTTAGTTAATAAACCACAAAATCCCGACAATTACCAAGTAACTTTTGATGCAAGTAAACTAAGCAGCGGTGTTTATTATTATCAATTAAAAGTTGGAAGTTTTATTCAAACTAAAAAAATGGTGCTTTTGCGTTAATATAAGTAAGAGGTATGCATGAATAAATTTGTACTGATTGTTATTTTAACTTCAAACTTAATCTTTGCCCAATTGGATGTTATTCAAAGGTTTCCTTTGCAGGATAGTACTAAAACTGTAAATCGTTCTTTAATACTTAATGCAAAAAACGGCAATCTCTTATATTTTTTTATAGAACATGATTCTATCTTTTACTCAAGAAGCTATGACAAAGGTTCGAGTTGGAATGACAAAATATTTTTTGCCAAAACCAAAAAATACTGGAATGAAATGTCCGGTATTGTAGCACAATCCGGTAGGATAATTCTATCATATTTCTCATCTGATGATTTTACAAAACTCTCTTATTCTGATGATAATGGCTTAAGTTGGTCGGAATCAAATCAGTTTAGTACAAATATATTTCGTCTCCCTTCCCTTAGCCAATTAAATGACACAACTTTCTGGAATCTTTTTACTGACAATGGAGATTTGTCCTATATAGAAAGTACAAACTCAGGTAAAACTTGGGGAGCTAAAAAACTATTATTGAAGAATGTCACTAATGCAAGTCTGGTTTCGTTAAATGATTCTGTAAAAATTATTGTTAGCTACTCTGGAAACTTAGTTAAAAATACAAGCTATGATGGTGGAAAAACGTGGTCGGATAGTATTTCAATAATTGCTTTACCAAATTATGGTTTTTACACCTTTTATGGAAATTCATTAAACCTAGTAAAGCAAAATGACTCTACATTAGTATTAACATTTCACAGAGAATATGAAGATGATGGCATTCTCCGATCAGATATTCTTTTTAGCAAATCCCTTGATAAAGGAGAAACTTGGTCCGAACCGAAAGAATTAAATAGATATATTGGTTTAAACTTAAATCCTCAAATAACTTTAGTAGATAATGATATTTATTTTACTTTTACTTCCGACCGATATGAAAGAACACAAGTATGGTATGGAATAGTTGGTAAATCTTTAGATGCTAATTCACCACCCAATATTTATAATATCTCAACTGACCCGAAAATTCCTTTAGCAGGAAATGATGTAACCATAAAATCTAAGGTAATTGACAATAAACTTGTAGCACAAGTTAAATTATACTATCAAATTGACGATGAAGAATTACAAACCATTGAAATGTTTGATGATGGAATACACAATGATGATAAAGCAAATGATTATATTTTTGCTAATACTATCCCAAAAACAATTAAAGATAAAATTATATTTTTTATTACGGCTATAGACACAAATAAATTATTTGTGCAATCACAGCTGGATACTATAAAAAATAATCTCTTTGATATTTACGTTTTCTAAGTGAATAACTTTAAACTACCTGTTACGTACTCGGGTATATTGGCTGATGTTCCCTACCCTTATGTTTCTACCTTTGGGTCAGGTGGTAAACTAGAAAATAAAATATTTCTTTATTCCGGAGGTTTTTCGCTATCAGGATTTTCAAATGGTACTGTTTGGTCTAATGGTATTATGTCCTCTTCAAGAATTCATGATTACACAATAGGGACAGTTAAAGACAATATTGATAGTAGTTATTATAAAATTTACGTTCTCAATTCAAATGGTTTGCCATTTAATAGTTCTTGGTATGATTGGAAACATGCGGTTGACATGGGAGCTGATTTTTATGACGGCAACAATGATGGCATTTACAATCCCATTGATTTAAACAATAACAATCAGTGGGATACAAATGAAGATAAACCAGATATAATAGGTGATGTTTCAGCATGGTGTGTTTTTAATGACGGTAAACCAAACAAAGATAGAAATTTTACCAATGTATCTCCACAAGGAATAGAAATTAAGCAAACTGTTTTTGCATACTCCCCCAAAACCTACCCAGAACTAGCTAATGTAATATTTATTCGTTACAATATTGAAAACAAAGGGACAGTATCTGATATACTGGATTCAGTTTACTTCTCAGCTTGGACTGACCCGGATATTGGAGAAGATTATTTTAAAGATTTAATTGGTTGTGATACAACAATAAATTCCGGTTACAGTTATAAAAATCAGTCTGATCCTCTATACGGAGAAAATCCACCCACATTTATAACTACTCTTTTACAAGGACCAATTTCATATATCCCTAATATCACTTATGTTGATAATAATCAAAACAATATTTTTGATTTGGGAATTGATACTCCTTTGGATACAGCAAAAAAATATTCAGGACAACTTTTAGGTAAAAAAATTTTTCCTGGTGCAAAAAACCAAACTCCAACATCAATTATACATTATATGAAAAGCCATCCGGGACAAGGGGATCCGGACGATGAAGGCCAATTAAGAAATTATCTTACCGGACACAACCAGAAAGGTGAAAGGATTAACGTATGTGATTGGAACTATGGAGATGTATTGAATATGAATTGTGAAGATGTAAACCCATATTTTATGTATTCGGGTAATCCAGTAACTCAAGAAGGATGGATAAACACTAACGCAGTAGACCAACGTTTAATGGTAAATACCGGACCATTTACTTTAGAAAAAAATATACCAATAGAAATAATAATCGCCTATATTGTCGGCAAAGGAACAGATGCTCTAAATTCAATAGCTGTCGCCAAAGAAATTGCAAAGGATGCTATTGGATTTTACAACACTAATTTTAGTCATATACCCGTTGGAATTGAAGATTCAAAAGCAAAATCAATACCAACAAAATTTGTATTATACCAAAACTACCCGAACCCGTTTAACCCTACTACAACAATAAAATATTCAATCCCAACTGTAGTGGATGCAAACTTTGCATCTACTACAAAATTGGTAGTTTATGATGTTCTCGGCAGAGAAGTTACAACCTTAGTTAACAAACAACAAAAACCGGGTAATTACCAAGTAACTTTTAATGCAAGTAAACTAAGCAGCGGTGTCTATTATTATCAATTAAAATTCGGAAACACAGTAAAAACAAAAAAAATGATTCTATTAAAATGAAAAAAATAAATTCTGTAAACTATTTGAGGTCATCATGAAAAAGATAATTTTACTTTTTATTTTAGTTTTTTCATCTCATCATTTATTCGCTCAATATGAGCAGATAAGCATGATTAGTTTTCAAGATTCTTCTGCTTCTACAAAGCAAGCTTTTGTTATCCCAATTGATTCTACTACTGCCCTTGCAGTTTGGGCTGAAGGTCAATTTCTTTACAGCGCTACTACTTCTGATTATGGTGCTATGTGGAATAATAAAAATACTATTTCTTCTAAGCTTGGTATTATCTCAAGTTCTCCCGACATTAATTTACTCAAACTAAACAATGGAAGAATTCTTCTAACTTATAGAGCTGTATATCATTATGCCAGATATTCTGATGATGACGGTATTACTTGGTCAGATTCCATTCAACTTCATAGAAAAAGAAACCTTAATAATTCTTCTCTTACACAAACTAATGACAGCACAATTTGGTTCTCTACAAGCAGATACAACGATGCTTTCGGTCTTGGGACAAGTAAAATATCCTATTCCCTCAAAAGTGAGGACGGGATTCTTTGGTCGGAAACCTTAGACACACTTATGATTACTGAAAACAACCACGGTTATCCAACTGTTTTCTCTATTGATACTAATACTTTAGGATTAATTTATCAGGAAATGGTAGATGAAAAATATAACATTTACTTAAAAAGAAGTTCTGACAATGGAATAACTTGGAGTGATAAAGAGCTAATTTATGAGACTATAACCGGAATATACAGACCAAGAATAAATGTAAAAAGCAATGGTAATTTACTTATTACTTTTCAAGAATTAGTTGCTAATCAAATTGAGAATTATAAGCAGTATGATATTTTCTTCATTGAAAGTGAAAATAAGGGAGTAACTTGGAATATTCCTACTCAATTTACTACTTATATTGGCTTTGACGGTGTTCATAATGTTTCACTTGTTGAAGATGAACCTCTTATCTCATTTGCTTCCAATAGAAATCATATTGGCTGGACAGTTAACTTTAATCAACTTTTAGATATAAAAAATGTAAGTCTGTGGTATGGAATTGGCGGACTTTCTGAAGATGTTGTAACTCCCCCTGTACTTGTTGATAATTGGTTCAACTACGAATATAATTACCCCAAAACAAACGTTGATATTATAGCCAAGGTATTTGACGAAAGTTCAATTTCATCAGTAACGGTTACATATTCAATAAATCAAAGTGAAACATTAACTCTTGAATTATTTGATGACGGTTTGCATAACGACGAAGAAGCTAACGATATGATTTTTGCCAATAGAATAGATAGTATTTTGATTTCCGATACCCTTTTCTACGGTTTTAATAGTAAAGATAACCAACTTAATACTACCGTTACTAATGAGCAACCTCAAAAACCATTCTACCCGAAAGCCGGAAATACTTATTTAGTAGATGTAAACAATATTAAGTTACCGATAGATAATAAAGGTATCCATGGAGATGTAAAAGTTACCAACTCAAATGGAAATTACTTATCCGGTGGTTGGTTTGAAGAGGCGCGGTTTCTTTTTTCCGGTGGATTTGCACTTTCGGGATATACAAATGGTCAACTTTGGGCTAACGGTATGGAACCAGCCAGAAGAATTGAACACTATCAACCGGGCAATGTTAATGGATCTGATTCCACTAAATTCGTTATTTATGTTGTTAAATCAACAGATAAAGAGTTTGGTGATTCTTGGATAAAATGGCAGGATGCTGTTTCTCTAGGTGCAGATTTTTACGATGGTGATGGTGACGGTATTTATAATCCAATAGATAAAAATAGTAACGGTAAATGGGATAATGATGAAGATAAACCCGATATAATTGGTGATGCAACAGCTTGGTGTGTTTTTAATGATTCCGTACCTCCCGAAGAAAGAATAGATGAAATAGGTTTTACTGATTTTTCAGATGTTGCTCCGCAAGGAATAGAAATTAAGCAAACTGTTTTTGCTTATTCACAGCAAACATATCCTGAGTTATCTAATGTAGTTTTTGTCAGATACAGCATTGAAAATACAGGTATTGTTTCAGATAAATTAGATTCTGTTTACTTTACCGCTTTTAATGATCCGGATTTAGGGAATTATAATGACGACTTATCGGGATGCGATACAACAATAAATTCCGGTTTTGTATACAACAATGGTGCAGATGAAGATTACGGAGTAACCCCTCCGACTTTCATTACAACAATTTTACAAGGACCTCTAACTTTTATCCCGAATGTAACATTCAAAGACAATAATGAAAATAATACTTTTGATATTGGGGTTGATTTACCACTCGATACAGCTAAGACATTATCAGGGCAGTTGCTTGGAGAAACTTTTATACCTGGAGCGAAAAACCTAAATATGACTTCTTTTATACATTGTATTAGCAGTCATCCAACTCAAAGTTGTCCGGTAAATAAATTACAATTAAAGTGTGCAACAGAAGGCTTAAATCAAGAATGTGAGTCACTTAACCCTTGCGATTGGGAGTTTGGACAAGTATTTAATATGAATTGTGAAGATGTTAATCAAAAATTTATGTATTCAGGAGACCCGGTTACTCAGAATGGATGGATTAATACTTTTTCAACAGACCAACGAATGATGGTAAACTCAGGACCATTTGTTTTAGAAAAGGATAATCCGGTAGAAATAATAACTGCCTACATTGTCGGTAGAGGAACAGATGCTATTAACTCAGTTACTGTTGCAAAAGATATTGCAAATGATGTAATAGGATTTTATAACACAAATTTTAGTTATATACCCGTTGGGATTGAAGATACGAAAACTAAAACAATTCCAACTAAATTTGTATTGGAACAGAATTATCCTAATCCTTTTAACCCAACTACCACAATTAAATATACTATTCCGTCATCTGTCATCACGACCCCCAAAAGGGGTGAGATATCTTTATCCTCTAAGATTTCTCCCTCCGGTCGAAATGACATTACAAATGTACGTTTAACTATTTACGACATTTTAGGACGTGAAGTTACAACTCTTGTTAACAAACAACAAAAACCTGGTAATTACAAAGTAACTTTTGATGTAAGTAACATTTCAAGTGGTGTTTATTTTTATAAACTGAGAACCGGATCTTACTCAAAGACCAAAAAGATGATTTTAATGAGATAATTTTTTCTTAATAAAACTTATAACCAAACAATATGTAGGATAAATATGAAAAACCTATTATTACTTCTGTTATTTAGTTCAAATTTTGCTCTAGCTCAGTTGGATATTATTCAAAGGTTTCCGCTTCAAGACAGTACGGAGAGTATAAATCATTCGTTAATTCTCAATGCCCCTAATGGTGATTTATTGTATTTCTTCTTAGAAAATAATTTACTCTACTACTCAAGAAGCAATGATAAAGGATTGAGTTGGAATGAAAAGATACTAATCGATGAACTATATGCAAGTACTTATAATAGTACGTGTAATAAATTTGTTGGAGTTGTAACTAAATCATCTAAAATTATAATTATTTATAAACGACCTGATCTCAACTTTTATCTTATTTATTCTGACAATAATGGATTAAATTGGTCGATTCCTAATCAAATCTTACCAAGTTATATATTATCATTTCCCCAAATAACTGAAGTTAATGATTCTACACTGTGGTATCTTTTTTCACATGGCGGAGACTTAAAATATATTGAGAGTAAAGATAACGGAGAAAGTTGGAGTGAAAAGACTCTGATTTGGGAAAACATTTGAGGTGGAAGTCTTGCCTCAATTGATGATTCAACCAAGATAATAATTTGTTTTGACTATAGAAAAATAAGCTTAATTAAAATAAGCAGCTTTGATAACGGATTAACATGGACAAAGAGTGATACTCTTTTTAATAATTTAAGTTTATCATACAATAATCTAAGTTCAATAAATTTAGATAAACAAAATGATTCAACTTATGTTTTAACTTTTCAAAGAGAATTTGAAGTAAATAATATTAGAATTTCCGATATACTAATTAGCAAATCATTTAACAAAGGAGAAACTTGGAGTGAACCGGAAGCAATTACAAGTTATATCGGACAAAATACAAATCCGCAAACGACTTTAATTGATAACGATATTTATTTTACATTTTCTTCCGATAGATACGAAAAAATCCAAGTCTGGTATGGAATAATCGATAAATCTTTAGACATTAATTCACCCCCAAATATTTACAGTATTACAACAGATCCCTTAATTCCTCTTACCGGCTCCGATGTAACAATAAGAGCAATTGTAATTGACGAAAAGTCTGTTGAAAATGTTAACCTGAATTACTCATTTGATGATGGAGAAATACGTACCACTGAAATGTTTGATGACGGACTGCATAACGATAAAAATGCTGGTGATAATATTTACGCAAATGTAATTCAAGGGATAAATAATATCAACAATACCTTTTTTTCAGTTTCAGCAATAGATAATGATAATTTATTTACGGAATCTCCTACCGATACAATTCTATACTCTAAGAACAATCTGCTAGATAGTTACTATTTCGATATTAATCGTATTAATTTGCCAATTAATAATAAAGGTATAATCGCTGATGTAAGAATAAATAACATAAGCGGAGGAAGATTTGATGGACTAAGTTTTCTTTATTCAAGTGGGTTTGCATTGTCAGGTTATTCTAACGATAAAATATGGTCTAATGGTGTAATGACAGCATCCCGAACGGAAGATTATTTACCGGGTACAGTAAACAATATTCTTGATAGCAACTATTACAAAATCTATATTCTCAACGCCAACGCTCTACCTTTCAATAAGTCATGGAATATTTGGAAACATGCTGTTGAATTAGGAGCAAAGTTTTATGACGGTGACGGAGATGGAATTTACAATCCGGTAGACTTAAACGGAAACGGAGAATGGGATGCAAATGAAGACAAGCCAGATATAATTGGAGATGTAACTGCTTGGTGTGTTTTAAATGATGGCAAACCAAGTAGCGATAGAAATTTCAGCAATGTATCTCCTCAAGGAATTGAAGTACAACAAACTGTTTTTGCTTATTCACCGGCTACACATCCTGAATTAGCAAATGTAATTTTTATAAGATATAGTATTGAAAATAAGGGAACTGTAACTGATATTTTGGATTCAGTTTATTTCTCAGCTTGGTCGGACCCTGATTTGGGAGAATACAATGATGACTTAATTGGAAGTGATACAACAATTAATTCCGGATATCTTTATAATAGTGGGGACGACGCAGACTATGGTATTAACCCGCCAATATTTTGTACAACTTTACTACAAGGTCCGGCTTCTTATGTTCCCGGAATAACCTACATAGATAATAACCAAAATAATATTTTTGAATTTGGCATAGACACCCCGATTGATACTGCAAAAAACTTATCCGGTCAACTACTAGGTGATGCGTATTTACCCGGGGCGAAAAATCAAAAAATGACATCTTCTATCCACTATATGCATAGTCATCCAACACAAGGTGATGCGAATAATGAATTTCAAATGAGAAATTACTTGTTAGGTAAAGGGCAAAATGGAAGTATTATCAATCCATGCGAATGGGTGTTTGGACAAGTATTTAATATTAATTGCGAAGAAGTAAATTCAAAGTTTATGTATTCGGGAGATCCGGTGACTAAAAACGGATGGATTAATATTACACCAACAGATCAAAGATTAATGGTAAATACCGGACCTTGTGTTTTAGAAAAAGACAAACCTATAGAAATAATAATCGCATATATTGTTGGGAGAGGAACTGATGCATTAAACTCAATTACAGTTACAAAAGATATTGCGAAGGATGTAATTGGGTTTTATAAAACAAACTTTAGTTATATACCTGTTGGAGTTGAAGAAACAAAAACAGAAACAATTCCAACTGAATTTGTATTGGAACAGAATTATCCTAATCCTTTTAACCCAACTACCACAATTAAATATTCAATCCCAAGTATTGCTAAAGCAAATGTAGCCGCTGACTTTAGTCAGCGCACAACACTTAAAGTTTACGATGTTCTCGGCAGAGAAGCAACAACCTTAGTTAATAAAAAACAAAAACCCGGTAATTACCAAATAACTTTTAATGCAAGTTCCCTTTCCAGTGGAGTTTACTATTACCAACTCAAGACCGGTTCTTTCATTCAAACTAAGAAAATGTTATTGCTTAAATAAGAGGACTTTATGAAAAAACTAATACTTATTTTTTTAATAATTTCTAATTTGGTTTTCGCTCAGATAAGTGAGATCACCAAGTTTAATGCACTTACTCAACCGGTAACTTCTCCTGCTTCCTCAATTGTACAATCAGCTAACGGCGATTTACTTATATTCTGGGCTGACTCAACCAAACTTTTTTATTCAAGAAGTAAAGATTATGGTCTAACTTGGCTGCCCAATATCTTATTATACCAAGATCCAATTATTACTCATATTGTTAATGATATAAATTCATTAACGATGAACAACGGTAGAATATTGCTCACTTTTAAAACAATTAAACATATTCTACTTTACTCTGATAATAACGGGCTCACTTGGTCTAAACCTATTGTTCTTCCTACAATTGATGGAGTTATTAAAAAGAGATTTATAAATTACTCAAGCTTAACACAACTTTCTGATTCTTCAGTCTCTGTTTCATATTCTTCTGATCATTCATCTAATAATAATCTTGTTTTTCAAATTAAAAGTGAAGATGGAATCAATTGGTCAAATAATGTTGATACTCTTCATTCGGGACAAAAAATATCTACTTACGGAAATCTAATTTCTCTCTCCGACACAAACCTAATTTTGTTTTACATTAATGAAACTAATGTTAATACGAAGGATTACAAAAAAATTATTTATCAAAAGAGTAGTAATAATGGAGGAATAACCTGGTCTGAACCAACTGAAGTGATTTACTCTGTTGGTGAAATCAGTAGACTAAAAGCTATTAAAGATAATTTCGGAACTATTTGGTTAGTCTATCAAAAAGAGCTGTTTACACCTTTTGAAGAGTTTACTCAATCTGATATTCTATATATTAAAAGTACTGATAATGGTAACACTTGGTCAACACCTC
>JAJRZB010000466.1 GCA_024275455.1 Bacteroidota bacterium
GTTTGTACTCGTGTTTATACAACTACTCCAAAAAAACCAAACTCTGCTCTAAGAAAAGTTGCTAGGGTTAGATTAACAAATGGTAATGAAGTTACAGCATATATTCCAGGTGAAGGACATAATCTTCAAGAGCACTCAATTGTATTAATAAGGGGTGGAAGAATTAAGGATTTACCGGGTGTTAGGTATCATATTATTAGAGGAGCATTAGATACCAGTGGAGTGGAATAAAGAAAGAAATCAAGATCAAAGTACGGCACTAAAAAACCTAAATCTAAGTAAGAGATAAATTAGAGATATGAGAAAAAGAAGAGCAGAAAAAAGATTTATAAAACCCGATCCGAAATACAATGATGTTTTGGGAGCAAAATTTATTAATTACATTATGTGGGATGGCAAAAAAACTACTGCGAGAAAAATAGTTTATAATAGTTTTAACATTTTGGAAGAAAAAACGAAAAAACCTGCAATTGAAATTTTTAAAAAAGCAGTTAGCAATGTTCAACCTTATGTAGAGGTCCGAAGTAGAAGGGTTGGTGGTGCAACATACCAAGTACCAATGGAAGTTAGAGCTGAACGAAGAATTGCTTTGGCTTTTAGATGGTTGAAGAATTATTCAAGAGATAGAAAAGACAAAACGATGGATCAAAAGCTTGCAGCAGAATTGCTTGCAGCCTCAAATGGTGAAGGCGGCTCAGTTAAAAAGAAAGATGATGTTCACAGAATGGCAGAAGCAAACAAAGCATTTGCTCATTTTAAGTGGTAAGGAAAAAATAAATATTAATGGCAAATAAAAGAGTAGACATATCGAAAGTTAGAAATATTGGCATAATGGCACACATTGATGCTGGTAAAACTACTACAACAGAAAGAATTTTATATTATACTGGTAGAGTGCATAAGCTGGGCGAAGTTCATGATGGTGCAGCAACAATGGATTGGATGGAGCAAGAGAAAGAAAGAGGAATTACTATTACAAGCGCTGCTACAACTGCTGAATGGAATGGACATCAGATTAATATTATTGATACACCCGGGCATGTTGATTTTACTGTGGAAGTTGAAAGGTCACTTAGAGTTTTGGACGGTGCTATAGCTCTTTTCTGTGCTGTGGGTGGTGTTGAACCTCAGTCAGAGACTGTATGGAGACAAGCTGATAAATATAAAGTGCCGAGGATAGCTTTTGTAAATAAGATGGATAGAGTTGGTGCTGATTTTTATGGTGCTGTTAATATGATGAAGGAAAGGTTGGGGGCTAATGCTGTCCCGATTACTTTACCTGTTGGGGAAGGCGATATGTTCGCTGGTGTTATAGATTTGATGACAATGAAAGCCAGAATGTATAATGAAGATGTAACAGGGTCTAAATTTGAAGATATTGAAATTCCCACTGATTTAATTGCAGTTGCGAATAAATATAGAACTTTAATGTTAGAAGCAGTATCGGATGTTGACGATACTCTTTTAGAAAAGTATTTAGATGGAGAAGAAATTTCTGAAGCTGAAATTAAGGCTGTTTTACGTAAAGCTACAATGGAATTGAAAATTATACCTGTTCTTTGCGGTTCTTCTTTCAAAAACAAAGGTGTACAAAAACTATTGGATACTGTTGTTGAAGTTTTGCCGTCTCCAATAGATACAAAAGAGATTTATGCTCATCATATTCATAAAGATGATGAGGTAATCAGAAAAATATCTGAAGATGAGAAATTTACAGCATTGGCATTTAAAATTATGACAGATCCGTATGTTGGAAAACTAGCTTTTATAAGAGTTTATTCAGGTAAGCTCAAAGCAGGTTCATATATATATAATTCCGTTTCTGGGAAAAAAGAAAGAGTTGGAAGAATATTGGAAATGCATGCCAATCATAGAGAAGATATGGATGAAATAAGAGCTGGTGATATTGTTGCTTTTGTCGGATTAAAGCACACCAGAACCGGTGATACTTTGTGTAGTGATGATGATCCGATAATTTTAGAAAAAATGGCATTTCCTGAACCTGTTATTCAAATAGCAATTGAACCGAAAACAAAAGCTGATCAAGATAAATTGTCAGAAGCTTTACAAAAATTATCAGATGAGGATCCTACTTTTAAAGTTAAAGTTGATGAAGAAACAAATCAAACTTTAATTAGCGGTATGGGAGAACTTCATCTGGAGATTTTAGTTGATAGAATGAAAAGAGAGTTTAAAGTTGATGCTAATGTAGGTAAACCTCAAGTTGCCTATAGAGAAACAATTACAGAAACAGTTCAAAGTGAAGGTAAATTTGTTAAGCAAAGTGGTGGTAGAGGAAAATATGGTCACGTTTGGTTAGAAATTTCACCAAATGAACCTGGAAAGGGTTTTGAATTTGAAAATGCAATTGTTGGAGGTGCCGTTCCCAAAGAATATATCACTCCTGTGTCAAATGGTGTTCAAGAGGCTATGAGAAATGGAGTAATGGCAGGCTATCAAGTAGTTGATGTAAAAGTCAAGTTATATGATGGTTCTTATCATGATGTAGATTCTGATGAGGTGTCATTTAAAGTTGCTGGTTCAATGGCGTTTAGAGATGGAGCTAGAAAAGCCAAACCCGTCATTTTAGAACCCTTGATGGATGTTGAAGTAACCACTCCTGAAGAGTATTTGGGGGACGTAATGGGAGATTTAAATTCAAGACGGGGTAAAATTGAAGGATTTAATTCGAGAAAAGATGCCCAAGTAATTAAAGCAACAGTTCCTTTAGCAGAAATGTTAGGTTATGCAACAACAATAAGATCTATGACACAAGGAAGAGCAATTTATTCAATGCAATTTGCTCACTATTCACCAGTGCCGAAATCAGTTGCTGACGAAATTGTAGAAAAAACAAAATCAAACACAGTATCAACAGACTAAAATAAATTTAGAAAAGAGAAAACAACAAGGAGAGAACTAATGGCAAAAGAAAAATTTGATAGAAGTAAGCCTCACGTTAATATAGGAACTATTGGACACGTTGATCATGGTAAAACTACTCTAACAGCTGCTATAACAATGGCATTATCAAAAAAAGGTTTGTCAGAACAAAGATCATTCGATAGTATTGATAATGCACCTGAAGAAAGAGAACGTGGTATAACTATTGCTACAGCGCATGTTGAGTATTCAACAGCTAATAGACACTATGCACATGTTGACTGTCCTGGTCATGCTGATTATGTTAAAAATATGATTACCGGTGCTGCTCAAATGGATGGTGCTATTCTTGTTGTTGCTGCTACAGATGGACCTATGCCTCAAACTAGAGAGCATATTCTTTTAGCCCGCCAGGTAGGTGTTCCTAGAATAGTTGTTTATATGAATAAAGTTGATATGGTAGACGATGAAGAGTTATTAGAATTAGTAGAAATGGAATTGAGAGAATTGTTAACAGAATATGAATTCCCTGGTGATGATATTCCTATTATTAAAGGTTCAGCGTTACAAGCTTTGGAAGCTGCAAGTTCTGATGATATTTCTGTAGATGATGAAAGATTAAATAGTATTTGGGAACTTATGGATGCAGTGGATGATTACATTCCTATTCCTGAAAGAGATGTTGATAAACCATTTATTATGCCTGTAGAAGATGTTTTCTCTATTACTGGTCGTGGTACTGTTGCTACTGGTAGAGTTGAAAGAGGACAAGTTAAATTAAATGAAGAAGTTGAACTTATTGGTTTAGGAGTGCATAAGAAAACAGTTGTTACCGGTATTGAAATGTTTAGAAAAGAATTAGATTCAGCTATGGCTGGTGATAATGCTGGTATTTTAATGAGAGGTATAGATAAAAATGAAATTGAAAGAGGTATGGTATTAGCAAAACCTGGTTCAATTACACCTCATAAAGTTTTTGAAGGTGAAGTTTATATCCTTTCAAAAGATGAAGGTGGTAGACACACACCATTCTTTAATGGTTACAGACCACAGTTTTATTTTAGAACAACTGATGTAACTGGTGTTGCTACTTTACCTGAAGGTACAGAGATGGTTATGCCGGGTGATAATGTAAAAATGAAAGTTGAATTGATTAGTGAAATTGCTATGGATGAAGGTTTAAGGTTTGCTATTCGTGAGGGCGGTAGAACTGTTGGTGCAGGTGTAGTAACAAAAATTTATGAATAAAAATTAATTTGCTTTACTATGTGGGGATTTTAATCCCCACTTTTTATAAAAATTGGAGAAAAAGTGCCGGGTCAAAAGATAAGAATAAAATTAAAGTCGTACGATCATATTTTGATCGATAAATCTACTGATAAAATTATCAAAACTGTAAAAAGCACAGGAGCGGTTGTTTCCGGACCTATACCGTTACCGACAAATAGAACTATTTATACGGTTCTAAAATCTCCTCATGTTGATAAAAAATCAAGAGAACAGTTTGAAATTAGATCTCATAAAAGAATAATTGATATTCATAATTCAAATAATAAAACCGTTGATTCGCTGAGTAAACTTGATATACCAGCGGGTGTAGATATTGAGATAAAGTTATAGAGGAAAAATTATGCCTGGATTGATAGGAAAGAAAATTGGAATGACAAGTATTTATACTGAAGACGGAAGCGCAATTCCTGTTACGGTATTGGAAGTTGGACCTTGTAAGGTCTTTTCTAAGAAAACAGTAGAAAAAGACGGGTATAAATCGATTCAGTTAGGTTTTGGCAATAAGAAAGCTAAAAAATTAAATAGAGGACAAAAAGTTTTCTTCGAAAAATTAAAATCTGAACCTGTTAGAGTTCTTAAAGAATTCAAAAACTTTGAAAATTATGATGAAATTAATATTGGTGATGAGTTAAAGCTTGATATATTTACAGAAGGCGAAAAAGTAATGGTTACTGGTGTTAGTAAAGGTAAAGGTTTTCAAGGTGTTATGAAAAGACATGGTTTCGGAGGTGTTGGCGGAACTACTCACGGTCAAAAAGATAGATTACGTGCTCCTGGTTCAATAGGTCAAAGTTCTTATCCCTCCAGAGTTTTTAAAGGTACAAGAATGGCCGGTAGAACAGGTAATACAAGAACAAGCATTAGAAATATGAAAATTGTAAAAATAGTACCAGAAGAAAATTTACTATTGGTCAAAGGTGCTGTTCCTGGTGCGATAAATTCATTTATTGAAATTAATAAATAATTGGTTAAAAAATGAAGTTAGATGTTTATAAAATAGACGGTTCAAAATCTGGTGAAACAATTTCGTTAGATAAGAACATTTTTGGAATTGAACCGAATGATCACGTGATTTATTTATCAGTTAAAGCTCATTTAGCTAATAAAAGACAAGGTACTCACAAAGCTAAAGAAAGAAATGAAGTACGTGGCGGTGGTAAAAAACCTTGGAAACAAAAAGGGAGAGGTACTGCTAGAGCCGGTACAACAAGATCTCCATTATGGGTCGGCGGCGGAACTATATTTGGTCCAAAACCTAGAGATTACTCACAAAGCATTAATAAGAAAGTTAAAAAATTGGCTAGAAAATCTGCCTTATCTCATAAAGCTAAAGCTAATCAAATAGTTGTTGTTGAAGATTTTAATTTTGATGCTCCTAAAACAAAAGATTTTCAAAATGTGTTAAAATCATTGAATTTAGATGGAAAAAAAACACTTTTGTTAACTTCCGAAAATTTAGAGAATCTTTATAAATCAGGAAGGAATATTCCAAAAGTAAATGTTTTAGAAGCTTCAAACGCATCTACTTACGATATTGTCAATAACCAAGTGTTATTGATGCAAAAAGGTGCTATAGAGAAAATTGTAAATTCATTAAATTAATTTTATTGGTATAAAAATGCGAAATGTTTTAATAAGACCTTTGATAACTGAAAAGATGAATGACTTAACAGAAAGTCAGGTTAAGTATGGATTTATTGTAGATGTTAATGCTAATAAGATAGAAATTGCAAAAGCTATAAAAGCAAAATTTAACGTTGATGTAGCTTCCGTAAATACTATTAAAAATAAAGGCAAAACTAAATCGCAATTTACTAAAAAAGGTCGTTTTGAAGGTAAAACTGCTTCATTTAAAAAAGCAATTGTAACATTGAAAGACGGTCAAACTATTGATATGTTCGGAGAAGTTTAGTCTCGAATTGGAGTAATTAAATGGCTATTAGAAAATTTAAACCAAATACACCGGGTACAAGATTTATGTCGGTTTCCACATTTGAGGAAATCACTAAAACTACACCTGAA
>JAJRZB010000467.1 GCA_024275455.1 Bacteroidota bacterium
AAAAACTTATAAGGTAATAAATGAAAAAATCTTTCCTTGATTATACTCTGAAAATCAGATTACCTCTTACTTTATTTGTCGCAGTTCTTTCCTTTTTAATTACATTCTATGTTTCAAGGCCAGAAAGAGATGGCATAGGTTATGCGCCGGAACAACCAATTCATTATTCTCATAAATTACATGCAGGCGAAATGAAAATTGATTGCCAGTATTGTCATACTGGTGTAACAAAAGGAAGGCATGCTTTAGTTCCTTCAGCAAATATCTGTATGAATTGTCATACGGTTGCAAAAAACAAACAACCGGAAATTATTAAGTTGACAAAATATTATAATGAGAAAACTACAATCCCTTGGAAAAGAATTCATAAAGTACCGGAGTATGCATATTTTAATCACTCCGTTCATGTAAATACAGGCATCCAATGCGAAACTTGCCACGGAAATATTGCTGACATGGAAGTAGTAAATCAGATGAGAGGGTGGACTATGACGGCATGTCTTGATTGTCACAGAAATCCTGAACAACAACTTCCTTATTTGGAAAAAGTTAATAATGGTCCAACAAATTGTGCAGCGTGTCATAGATAGGATAATAAAATGAAAGAATTAAATAGAAGAAAGTTTTTTAGCAAATTATCAATTGGTGCATTGGGTACCATAGTTTTTTCAATGTTTCCGTTAAATATTATTGGCAAATCAAAAAGTAAAAATATTACTAAGGTGAAAGTGAAAATTCATCCTAATTCTGTAAAAAGAAATAAATAAGGTTTCTAAAATGTCCCAAAATAAAGGCATAAAAAATATCTGGAAAAGTATTAAAGAATATCAGAATGAACCTGAAGTTCTAAATTCAAAACTTAATGAATTTCAGGAAGGTGTTACAGATGATTTTCATCCTGATGAAATGAATAAATTTTCGAGAAGAAAATTCCTTGCTGTTTTAGCTGCCTCTACAGCTTATGCTACAACAGCTTGTACAAATTATAGAGATAAAGGTGAGATTGTTCCATACATTGATAGACCTGAAGAAATTTTACCGGGAAAGCCAACTTATTATGCCTCAACTTTTTATGATGATGGAATTGCATACGGAGTTTCGATAAAGACGAGGGAAGGAAGACCGATTAAAATTGACGGAAATCCGGATGATCCGATTAATAAAGGGAAAATTTCCTCTCGTGTGCATGCAAGTATATTAAATTTATATGACCCTGATCGTCTTCAATATCCTACCAAAAACGGAAAAAAAGTGACTGGAAAACTCTTAACGGTGAGATTGTAACTCAGCTAAATAAATGCAAAGTAGACGGGAAAGAAATTGCTTTAATTACATATCCCTTACCTTCACCGGCTACAAAACAAGTAATTGATAAATTTGTTGAAAAATATCCTACTACAAAGGTTTATACTATTCAATTGGCTAATGATGGTAACAGAAAAATTGCTTGGAATAAGTCGTATTCACAAAATGTGTTACCTTCTATTAAATGGGATGAAGCTAAAGTAATTGTAGCATTGGAATCGGACTTTTTGGGCAAAGAAGGAAATACAGTTGAGAATAGAATGCTTTATGCCGAAGGCAGAAATGTAGCAGAAACCAAAGAGTTGAGTAAAGTATATTCAGTTGAAGCAGGAATGACACTTACTGGAATGAATTAGGATGTTAGATTAAGGTTAAATCCGCAGTTACAATTTGAATTTATTCTTTCATTAATGAATGAGTTGCTTAAAAATAACTCAATAAGTAGTTCAAGTATTGAAAGTAGTATTTTAAGTTTGATAAAATCAAGCTCAATAAAGAGTTTTGCAGAAAAAAACGGCTTAGCTCATGAAAAATTAAAAAAGTTAGTTTCTGATTTAAGCAATAACAAAGGGCAATCAATAATTTATGCAGGTGATATATTGCCTGTAGAAGTTCATTCTTTGGTTAATTTATTAAATGAGTTGCTAAATAATACAAAACTTTACAATTATGAAAAAGCCTTACTAACTTATAATACATTGAGTTCAAGCAAAGAACTCCATACCTTAGTAAAAAATATGAAAAATGGAAGTGTAGGTGCAGTAATTCATTTTGAATCAAATCCGGTTTATGAATTAGCTGCTGAATACGGGTATACAGAAGCTTTACAAAATGTTGAAAGTGTAACTTCCATTTCCGAAGCTCCAAATGAAACTACAAATGTTTCTCATTATGTTTTATCTGTAAATAATCAATTAGAATCTTGGGGACTTCATCACACGAGAAACGGACTTATCTACTTACAGCAACCGGTAATAAATCCTTTATTTGATACTACTGAAAAAGAAACAATTATTACTAATTTTATTAATGAGAGTATTTCCGATCAAGATGCATATCATAAATATGTAATGAATTATGTTAAGGAAAATGTATATTCAAAACTTAATTCTGCTGCTGCCTTTGAAACATTTTGGTATACAGCCTTGCACGATGGAGTGATAAATGTTAAACCGACTGGTTATAAATTATCAAAAATGAATCAATCGGTAATATCTAAACCTACGTTTAATTTAGAGAATATGACATTAGTTGTTCATAATAACTACAACTTTGGAACAGGCCAGTTTTCCAATAACGGTTGGTTGCAAGAGTTGCCTCATCCTGTTACTAAAGTTACTTGGGATAACTATGCAGCAATTGCTCCGGCTACAGCAGCAAAATTAAATATTGAAAACGATGATTTGATAAAAATAAATGTTGAAGGTAAAGAAATTGAAATTGCTGCCTTTGTACAACCCGGAATGGCCGAAAATACTATTGTAACGGAATTGGGTTACGGAAGAGAAAGTTCCGGTGAAGTTGCCGAAAAGGTTGGTTTTAATGTAAATAGGTTATTAAGCGGGCAAGATGTATCCCAATACATTTTTGATAATGTTAGTATTGCTAAAACCGGAGAGGTTTATAAGTTAGCTTCAACTCAAGAACATCATGCTTTGGATGATGATTTTGTAAAAGATTTTAACAGAATTAGAAAGATAATTCAAGAAGGTACTTTAGAGGAATACAAAGAAAATCCTGAATTCCTTAAAGAGCATAAACATGAAATTTTTAGTATAACAGAATCGCACAAATACGAAAATGAAAAATGGGCCATGACAATTGATTTGAATAAGTGTCTTGGCTGCTCTGAATGTGTAAGCTCTTGTAATGTTGAAAATAATGTTCCGATTGTGGGTAAAGATCAAGTTTCTCGTGGTAGAGAAATGCATTGGATTAGATTGGATAGATATTACAGCGGTACACCGGAAGAACCGATTGTAAGCACACAACCAATTCTCTGCCAACATTGTGATAATGCACCATGTGAAAATGTTTGTCCGGTTAATGCAACTAACCACAGTCCTGATGGACTTAATCAAATGGCTTACAATAGATGTGTCGGTACAAGATATTGTGCAAATAACTGTCCCTATAAAGTGAGAAGATTTAATTTCTACAACTTCCGAGATAATTTTGCAGATGCACACTATGAAAATGAATTAACTAATCTTGTGCATAATCCTGAGGTAACAATTAGATCGCGAGGAGTAATTGAAAAATGTACTTTTTGCATACAGCATATTATGGACGCAAGAGAAATTGCCATTAGGGAAGGAAGGAAATTAGGACCCGAAGATGTTAAAACAAGCTGTCAAACAGCATGTCCAACTAATGCAATAGAGTTCGGGGATTCAAATAGTAAAGAATCAAAAGTTAGTAAAAATAGAGCACATGAACTAAGTTACCATGTTCTCGAAGAGTTAAATATAAGACCTAATGTAACTTACTTAGCCAAAATAAGAAATACTGATTCGGAGGATGTATAGTGAGTAGTATTGATTACACTCAAGAATTATCTGTAGTTGAAGGAAGACCACCGCTTAGGTCAATTGATGATATAATTTCAAAGCCATTGGACACTAAGCCCGATAAAAAGTTTTATATAGCCTTGGCTATTACACTAACCATGCTTACAATTGGCGGATTAGGATTAGCTGCTTCATTTTATTGGGGCACCGGATTATGGGGTAATAATAACCCTGTGGGGTGGGGCTTTCCAATTGTAAATTTTGTGTTCTGGATTGGTATTGGACATGCCGGTACACTTATTTCTGCAATACTTTTTTTGTTTAGGCAGAAATGGAGAACAGGTATTGCAAGATTTGCTGAAGGAATGACAATATTTGCAGTGATAACGGCAATGATTTTCCCGATTATTCATACCGGTAGACCTTGGCTTGCTGCCGTTTATTTGTTGCCTTATCCAAATCAGCATTCCCTATGGGTTAATTTTACTTCTCCATTATTATGGGATGTATTTGCGGTATCGACTTATTTTACTGTTTCATTTGTATTTTGGTATATTGGGTTGATTCCTGATCTAGCAACTTTACGAGATAGAACCACAAGTAAAATAAAAAAAATAATTTATTCAATTACTAGTTTAGGCTGGAGACATTCTAACAGACACTGGCAAAATTATGAATTAACTTATTTAATTTTAGCCGGATTTGCTACTCCTCTAGTTTTATCAGTTCATACAATTGTTAGTTTTGATTTTGCAGTTGCTATTTTACCTGGATGGCACACAACAATATTTCCACCTTATTTTGTAGCCGGAGCAGTATTCTCAGGTTTTGCAATGGTACAGAATGTTCTAATATTTATTAGAAAAATATTTAATTATGAACACATTATTACAAAAGATACATTGGAAAAAATGAATAAAGTAATCCTCCTAACGGGTATGATGGTGGGTTATGCTTATTCAATGGAATTTTTTATTGCTTGGTATAGCGGAGTTCAACCGGAAGTTTTTGCATTTATGAACAGAGCATTCGGAGATTATGCTTGGGCATATTGGATAATGTTTACATGTAATGTTTTTATTCCGCAATTGTTTTGGTTCAAAAAAATAAGAAGATCAATTCCGATTATGTTCGTAATTGCTGTTTTTGTAAATGTGGTTATGTGGTTTGAAAGATTTGTAATTACCGTAACTTCATTATCAAGAGATTATTTGCCATCAAGTTGGGCATATTTTAAACCTACATTAACCGATGCGTCTTTGTTAACCGGAAGTTTCGGCCTCTTTTTTACATTAGTTTTATTATTTACTAAATCATTGCCTGTAATTTCTATAGCAGAGGTTAAAGCTGTTGTAGATGGTTCACAGCCAACACACGAGGATCATTAAAGATGAGCGAAAAAATTTACTCTTATACTGCTTTATTTGATACACCCAATGATATTATTCATGCTGCAAAAGTAGTTAGTGAAAAAGGGTATACTAAATTTGACGTCAACACTCCATATCCGGTACACGGAATGGATGGAGCAATGAAGTTACCTACTTCCAAACTTGGTTTTGTTACATTATTTGCCGGTTTAGGTGGTGCTGCACTAGCTTTGCTTACAATGGGATGGATGATGGGTATTGATTATCCGATAGTCATTGGCGGTAAACCATATTTTCCACTTCCGGCTTTCATTCCAATTACATTTGAAATCACTGTATTACTTGCCACATTAGTAACAGTGGCTTCACTATTATTTTTCTTTTTTAAACTTCCGAATAATAAACATCCATTACATGATACAAATTATATGAAAAATGTATCATCGGATAAATATGGTATTAGTATTGAAGCAAAAGATCCGAAATTTAATATTGAGGAAATTAAAAGTTTATTTGAAAGTTTGCACGCAAGTGTAATTGAACCGGTTTATTACGACGAAGAAGAATTGAATTTTAAACCAAAAATTGCCGATCCTAAATTTTTAGGATTTTTAGCAGCGGTAGCAATATTTGTTTCACTCTCGGTTTATCTCCATATGAATAAAGTTCTTTATATGGTTCCATTTTCTTGGATGGATGAGCAAGAAAAAACAATAGCCCAAGAAAGTTCCGATTTTTTTGATAATGGTTCCGGTATGCTCACACCTGTTGAGGGAACGGTAGCAAGAGGATTTATTCCATACGCGTTTAAAAATAAACCTGAAAAAGCTGGTAAACTTTTAGTAAATCCGCTTTTACCAACTAAGGAAAATTTAGAATTAGGAAAAAATAAATTTAATATTTATTGCAGTCCTTGTCATGGTTATTTAGCAGAAGGGGATAGCAGATTAAAGGGGAGTTTTCCAAATCCTCCAAGCTTACATTCGCAAAAAGTTAGAAACTGGAGTGATGGAAGAATCTATCATGTTATTGTGGAAGGTCAAAATGTTATGCCTTCTTATTCTTATCAACTTTCCATAGAAGAAAGATGGGCAGTTATTAATTACATACGTGTCCTTCAAAGATCATTAAATGCTAAGGAGACCGACTTATAATGAGTTCAACCTTAAACACTGATATAGTTTATGAAAAAAAAGATTTACCGCCGCTAATAAAAAAACTTGCTATTGGTTTAACGGCAGTTGGATTATTATTGGTTATTTTGGGGTATTTTACAGATCATACAAGAAGTGCTTTTAATAATATTGTACTTTTAATGTTTTTAACCAGTATAGGTTTGGGTTCACTTTTTTTGATTGCAATTGAATATTTAGGTGGGGCTGTATGGAGTACACCTTTTAGAAGAATTCCTGAAATATTAGGTGGAATGCTTTTAATTCTGCCAATTATTGCAATTCCGGTTTATCTAAATTTGCACGAGCTTTATCATGGGACACATGCCAATGTAGTTGCAGGGAATGAACTTTTATCTCATAAATCCGGGTATTTAAATCAATCATTTTTTACAATAAGGGTTATTGGGTATTTTGTTATTTGGATACTGTTTTATCTTTTATTGACAAGAAATTCGAAAAAACAAGATATAACTAAGGATCAGTCAATAACAAAAACCAATACAAAAATATCAGCAGTATTTGTTCCGTTTTTTGCTATAACTGTAACATTTTCTGCCATCGATTGGATGATGAGTTTATAACCTCACTGGTTTTCAACAATTTTTGGTGTGTATTATTTTTCAGGAACTTTTTTAAGTGCCTTGGCAATGGTTACTTGTTTAATTGTTTATCTGAATGAAAAAGGTATGTTTGGGAGTAATATTGTTTCCGATCATTACTATAGTTTTGGTGCACTTTTATATGGATTTGTAAACTTCTGGGCATATATTGCTTTTAGTCAGTTCATGCTTATTTGGTATGCAAATTTACCGGAAGAAACTTTCTGGTTTTTGAACAGATGGGAAGGAAGCTGGATGATATTCAGCATTGTTTTTATTGTTGTTCATTTTTTAGTACCGTTTTTTGCTTTAGTTTCTCAACCAGCAAAAACAAATGCCAGCAGATTAAAGTTTATGTCAATATGGATTTTAATAGCGCATTTCATGGATATGTTTTTTCTTGTGATGCCCACATTTAGTCCTGATGGAGTGGCACTTGGCTGGATAGAATTAGGGTTTTTATTATTAGCTTTTGGGTTAATGTTTTTAGTTTTTACATTTTTTGCAAAATCAACTAACTTAATGCCAATTGGTGATCCAAAATTAAAGAGAGGAATAGATTTTAGACTATAATCTTAGGTTTTTTTATGGATGAAAAAAATAAATTTGAAGATGAAATTGATTTAAAAGCGGTTATTAAATCGCCATCAAGAATGTTTGGCTTAATTTTCCCTTATTATGTTGTGTTATTTTTAGTTGTGGGAATATATTTTATTAAGCACCTAAATGAAACTTCTTTGAATAGAGTACCTCCACACTATACAGATTCACTTGATATTAATGTTAATGTAGAAGTAAAAAAGGGTGGGGTAATGCCTGCTATTGATTTATCAATTATTTCTAATCCTACTGCTGATCTTATTGAAACCGGAAAAAAACTTTTTGTAACTAACTGTTCTTCGTGCCATGGTAATGAAGGGAAGGGTGATGGACCTGCAGCTCCGGCATTAAATCCTCCGCCAAGAAATTTCCATAAAGTTGATGGTTGGACAAACGGAAGGGAGTTTAATTCGATTTACAAAACTCTAGAAAAAGGTGTTCCGGGAACAGGAATGATTGCATATGAATATTTACCTGTTGAGGATAGAATTTCTATAATCCATTATATTAGAACTATGGCAGATTATCCCGGTATTGATGATAAAACTATAGCTGAACTTGATAAAACTTATGAGCTTTCCAAGGGCATTGTTACACCAAGTAATATTACAATAGAAATGGCAGAAGAAAAAATAGCTGAAGAAAATACTCTATCTGAAAAAGTTTTGAATACTTATTTTAATAAAATCAATTCATATTCTGACCAAAATACTGTTGAATTATTTAACAAGTATGTTTCAGATAAACAGAAAGTTATTTCAATTTTACATAGAGATTATTCTACTCCGGATTATAAAAATATTTTTATTTCCAGAGTAATTTTATCACCTTTAGAGAGTGGATTTAAACCAAGTATTACTACACTTTCCAAAGAAAAATTATCTAAGCTTTATGATATGTTAATCAAAGTAGTTAGTTAAACTATTTGTAAAAAATTTAGGAATTCAGAAATTGAACTTACTTCAAAATTTATTTACTCCGGAAAATTTTACCGATATATTTATTTTAAAATTTGGTTTATATTTATCGCTTTTATTCACTTTCCCTTTTTTAAGTTTACTTATTGGTTCACTTCTGTTTTCTCTATTACATGTTAATAAATCCAGAATATATAACAATTCTGAATATTTTAATTTTGCTAAATATTCTATTGAATTATTAGTAAATAAAATGTGGATGAGAATCATTTTTGGTGTAATTCCTTTCTTTGGTTTTGCATTCTTTTATTCACAACTTTATACCACTCAAATAAACGCTCCTGAAAATTTATTATTTGCGTTTCTTTTATTTTTTGCCGGGTTATGTTTATCTGTAATATTTAAAAATAGTTTCAAATTAAAAAGAAATTCGGATGGAACTAAGAAAAATCCATTTACAAAAAGCGGGTGGTTTGCACTTCTACTATTATTATCTGCATCATATATTGTAATATCATATCTTCAATCAGCGCTTGTAACAAATATTACAGAGAAAGCTTCTATATTTGGAATTATGTTTTCAACAACTTCAATACTTATGTATTTGTTATTTTTGTCTATTTCATTTTCATTAACTTCTGCATTAGTTATCGTCAGATTAAATAGAAGAGTAATCAACAAGTATAGTTTTTATGATTACGGGTTAGAGTTTTCAGCTAAAACGGGAATTCTATTTACTTTTATCCAACCTTTAATTTATGTGCTTTTTGTAGTTTCCGTTTCTTCTTATGCATTATCATTTTCATTTTTCTTTACCAGTTTATTAACTCTTCTAATTATGTTGTTAATTAATATTAGGTTTTATATCAGTTATAGAAAGCAATGTTTAAAAAATACATCAATAGTCTTTCTGTTTATGCTCCTATTTTCTTTACTAATCTACAATAATCAACTTACCTCTGAAAAAGTTAAAAATATTGAAGATGTAAATCACGGTAAAGTATTTAATATTTTCTCCTAAAAACATTCTTTTTTTTTCCACATATTTATTTAGTTACTTTTTAAAATAATATCATACAAAATGTCTTTTTTTAATTGCTTTTTTTTGATAAAATGAATATTTTCTACTTTATTTAAATTATACAATATGTCCTATTTAATTAAGCTTAGAGGAAGAGAAAAATAAAGAATTTAGCTGTTTTACTTTTAATGATTTTTTCGACATGTTTTTTATATGCTCAAGAAGAACATGTTGAAATAGGAATAGATGAAAAATTAGGTGAATTTTTACCTTTGGAATTATCTTTTGTAAACTCTATTAATGATACTGTTAAACTAAAAGATATTGTAACTCAACCAACACTTTTAGCATTAGTTTACTATGAATGTCCTGGTATTTGTAGCAATACTTTAACAGAACTTGCATGGGTTGTTGATCATGTTGATTTAACACCCGGAAAAGATTTCCGGGTTCTTACAATTAGCATGGATCATGATGAAACTTTTGACATTGCTGCTACTTCCAAAAAAAATTATTTAGCATCTTTACAAAGAAATTTCCCTCCCAATGCGTGGTCATTTTTAGTTGGGGATTCTTTAATAATAGACAAGGTCACTTCTTCAACTGGGTTTTATTTTAAAAAATACGAAAATGAATTTAGACATCCCGGAGGATTAATAACTATTTCTCCTAAAGGTAAAATTTCAAGGTATATTTTTGGGTCTCAGTTTAATCAGTTTGATGTAAAAATGGCATTGCTGGATGCTCAAGCTGGAAAAACAAATCCTACCGTTGCAAAACTTCTTCAGTTTTGTTTTAGTTATGATCCTGAGGGAAGAACTTATTCATTAAATATCACAAGAATAGTTGGTTCAATAATGTTTCTTATGATAGGTGCATTTTTAGCTGTATTGATTTTGAAAAAGAAGAAAAAATAATATGTATGAAAATAGAAAATTTAATTTTCAGCTATTTAAAAGTTATTTAAGCAATAAGAATTTTGATATATAGGAGAACTTAATGGCAAACGGAACAATTGCTGTTTCAGAAAAGTCTTTTTACGAAGAGGGAACTACTAAAAAGTCAACAGGAATTTGGTCGTGGCTTTTTAGCACAGACCATAAAAGAATTGGTTTAATGTATTTAATTGCAATTACCATATTCTTTTTTACTGCTGCATGGATTGGTGTTTTTATGCGTTTAGAACTTATGGAACCCGGTAAAACAATAATGGAAGCTCAAACTTACAACACCTTATTTACACTTCATGGTGTCATAATGATTTTTCTGTTTATTATTCCGGGAATTCCTGCAGTGTTCGGCAATTTCTTTTTACCTCTTCAGTTAGGTGCCAAGGATGTTGCTTTTCCCAGGTTAAATCTTTTATCTTTTTGGATTTATCTGGTTGGAGCAGTATTAGTTTTAGTAAGTTTGTTTGTAAAAGGCGGACCAATTGATACAGGATGGACATTTTACATTCCTTATAGTGTGAGAACAGGTACAAATGTATCCTTGGCAATTTTTGCAGCTTTTGTTTTAGGGTTTTCTTCAATATTAACCGGGTTAAATTTTGTAACAACTGTTCACAGAATGAGAGCACCGGGGATGTCATATTTTAAAATGCCATTGTTTGTTTGGTCTACTTATGCGACTGCTTGGATACAAATTTTGGCAACTCCGGTAATTGGAATAACAATTCTTCTAGTAATTTTAGAAAGATATTTTGGGGTTGGAATATTTGATCCGGCTCTTGGCGGTGACCCGATTTTGTTTCAACACATGTTTTGGATTTATTCACATCCCGCTGTTTATATTATGATTTTACCGGCTATGGGTGTTGTTTCGGAAATTATTCCAACTTTTGCCAGGAGAACGATTTTCGGCTATAAAGCAATTGCAATGTCAAGTTTGGCTATTGCTTTTATCGGTTCTTTAGTTTGGGCGCATCATATGTTTACCAGCGGAATGAGTCAGACGGCAGTAATAATTTTCTCATTTCTTACTTTTTTTGTTGCGTTACCGAGCGCGATAAAAGTATTTAATTGGGTTGCAACCATGTATAAAGGTTCAATTGATCCGAAACCTCCGTTTTTGTGGGTAATGAGTTTTATATTTTTATTTACTATAGGCGGTTTAACTGGATTAGTTCTAGGAGCTTTGGTTACTGATATACACTTGCACGACACATATTTTGTTGTTGCACATTTCCACTATGTAATGTTTGGCGGAACCGGTACAATATTTTTTGCCGGATTATATTATTGGTTTCCTAAAATGACCGGTAAAATGTACAATATGAAGTTAGCATCTTTTAATGCTGCATTATTTTTTGTTGCTTTTAATACTTTATATTTCCCCAAATTCATTTTAGGGTATATGGGGATGCCAAGAAGATATTATGATTATTTACCTGAATTTTAGAATTTGCAATTTATCTCAACTGTTGGTTCGTGGTTAATGATTATTACAATCATGCTGATAATTTATAGTTTTATTAGTGCTTTAAGAAATGGAAAAAAAGCCGAAGCGAATCCTTGGGGCGGGGTAACACTTGAGTGGCATATAGAATCACCTCCTCCTTTGGAAAATTTTCATGAAATTCCCAAGGTTACACATGAACCATATGATTTTAGTCAGTTAAAAACTATGAAATATGTTCCAAAAGGAGAAGTTTATGAATAATCAAACTGTACATATTGAGCATGAAGTTCACCGGGATGATGTTGGAGCAAGAATGGGAATGTGGCTTTTCCTTTTTACCGAGCTTTTACTGTTTGGAGGTTTATTCTTAGTATATGCTGTTTACAGACATGAATATGTTGAACAGTTCAGAGTTGCTGCAATGGCTCTTAACACTACGGTAGGTGCACTAAATACAATAATTTTATTAACAAGTAGTTTAACGGTGGCACTTTCCATTGCAGCTCTTCAAAAGGGAAATAAAAGTTTATCGGTAATGCTATTATTGCTAACGGATGTTTTGGCACTTGCATTTATGGTTAATAAATATTTTGAGTGGACGGCAAAAATTCATCATGGAATTTATCCCGGAAGTGAAACTTTAATGAATTTACCTGACGGACAAATTTTATTTTACGGTCTTTATTATATCATGACCGGCTTACATTGATTACATGTTATTATCGGGTTAGTATTTCTTACATTTGTTTTGGTATTTATACTTACGGGGTCAGTAAATAAAGACAGCTATGTTAAATTAGAAAATGCCGGTTTATACTGGCACTTGGTTGATTTAATTTGGATATTCCTTTTCCCACTTTTCTATTTGATTCAATAGGAGTTTTAATGAAAGATAATGAAGCAGCTCATAAAGAAGAAGAGCATAATATCGGGTACAGTACATATCTTTTAGTGTGGATAAGCTTAGTGGCATTTACTTCTGTAACGGTTACTGTTGCAGGAATAAACCTTGGGGATTACACACTATTTATTGCAATGCTAATTGCAGCGGTCAAATCTTCACTCGTTATTAATATTTTTATGCATGTTAAATTTGAAGACCCGATATTTAAAGTATTTTTAACCATTAGCGGGTTCACATTACTGGTAATATTTATTTTAACATTTTTTGATTATTTCTATAGGTAAAAGTTTATGGACTCAAATCCAACAGCATACGTTCAAACAGTAGATTCAACAATGATGTTTATCATAATTGTTTCTTTAATATTCCTATTGGGTGTAACGGCAGTTATGATATATTTTGTTGTAAAGTATAATAGAAAAAAAGGACACAAACCGGTTGATATTCATGGTAGTTTATTGTTGGAAACTATATGGTTTGTAATTCCGACAATTTTAGTAATGGCTATGTTTTATTACGGATTTATTGGCTATAAAGAATATAGAAATGTTCCTGATGATGCTCTTGAAATTAATGTTGCAGCCAGAATGTGGGATTGGGACTTTGTTTATGATAACGGGGTTAATTTAGATACGCTCTACGTCCCGGTTAATCAATCAATAAAATTAAACATGATTTCCATGGATGTTAATCATTATTTTTATGTTCCTGCATTTAGAATTAAACAAGATGTAATTGGAGGCTCTTCAAATTACATAGTTTTTAAAGCAGAGAAAACCGGAAATTATAATATAGCTTGTGCAGAATATTGCGGATTAAATCATTCGGCAATGTATACCAAGGTTGTTGTGATGGATGAGAATGAATACAATAATTGGTACAATAGTTCTAAAAAAGAAGAACAGAAAGCAGCAGTAAATAACTAATGATAAAAGAAAATACACTTATAATATCAAATAAAATTGAAGAACCCGGTATCCCTATTTCGGAGGCAAAGGGAGCTTTGTCCAATATCTTAAAATTTAAAGATTTGCTTGCCGAATTAACAAAAATAAGAATAACTTTTTTTGTTTCGGTTACTACTTTTGTTGGATTTATTTTAAATAACGGGACATTAAATTTTGATTTAATTTTAACCACAATAGGAGTTCTAATACTTGCAGGCGGAGCCTCGGCATTAAACGAATACCAAGAAAGAAATATTGATGCTAAAATGGAAAGGACAAGTTTAAGACCAATTCCTTCCGGAATGATTTCGCCGCAGAATGCTCTAATAATTTCTATAGCATTAATTATGTTTGGGTCAATATTGTTAGCTCAACAGAGTATTAGTGTTTCAATTCTCGGGTTATTTACTCTTGCTTGGTATAATGGTATTTATACACCTTTAAAATCAGTATCTTCTCTTGCGATAATTCCGGGAGCATTGGTTGGAGCACTGCCTCCGATTATTGGTTGGGCAGCTTCCGGCGGATACATTTTTGATGCAAAAATACTTTCTTTTGCTTCCTTTATGTTTATTTGGCAAATACCTCATTTTTGGCTTTTGCTACTTTTGTATGATGAGCAATATAAAAAAGCCGGTTTCCCTACATTATCAAATTTATTTTCATTTAACCAAATAATAAAAATCACTTTTGTTTGGATTACAATATTAATAGCCTCCAGTTCTCTGTTTTATTTTTCTAGTCTTTCGGTTAGTTTGGTTAGCAATATTGTTTTAGCTGCTTCCGGAGTATTTACACTTTATTTATCTGCTAAAATTTTAACCGTTAGAAAAAAGGAAGTATTTAAAAAATCATTTTTATTAATAAATGCATATGTACTTTTAACCTTAATTGTAATTTCGGTAGAAAGTTTTATTTAAAAAATTAGGAATTGTATTTAATGGATATACTTCAAAATATAGTTTACCCGCAGTCCCCAACTCATATATTATTGCTGAAATATTTATTATTTCTGACCTTGTTAATATTATTGCCTTATTTAAGTGTAATGATAAGTACAACGCTTTTTTCCGTAATGCATTTTCATAAAGGAAGAACAACGGGCAAAAGAGAATATCTTGTTTTTGCAAATGAATTAATTAATATGTTTACAGTTAACAAAGGTATGGCGTTTACCTTAGGAATTGTTCCGTTATTGAGTGTTATGTTTATTTTCAGTCAATTATTGTTGAATTCTGAACTTAACTTGACCTCCCATTTATTTTTCACCTTAATTATTCTGTTTGCAGCGTTATTAAATATTTATGCTTATAAATATAGTTTCAGGTTGAAAAATATATTTAATATAGTAAATGTTTCCCAAACCAACGACGAAAACCTACTTGAAGATTTTAAAGGTCTGCAGAAAAGTAACAGCAGACTTTTAGCTAAATCGGGTGTTATTGGTTTGTTTCTATTATTATTTGTTGCGTATATTCTTATTAGTGTTTTGCAAGTAGCTGAAGATACTCAAAGACGGGCGGATGGAAATTCGTTATCAAATATTTTGTTTTCGGTCAATTCTGTTTTATACTTTTTATTTTATATAACATTTTCTTTATCAATTACATGTGCAGCAATTTTATATAAATTTTTTAAGAGGGATAGTAAAAAACACAGTTCCAATTACTTAAATTATGTTAAATCTTTTGCCTTAAAAACCGGATTGATTTTCACTTTTGTTCAACCTTTATTGTTTGTTATTACGGTTTTAAGTAGTCCAAAATCATCTTTATCATTTGATTATTTTATTACTACCGGACTTATTCTTCTCGTTATGCTTATGACAAGTATAATATTTTATATCATGTACAAAGAATCCAAAACAAACTTGGGTGGTTCAGCTGTACTGGTATTTTTAATTTTAATTTCTCTTATTATTTACAAAGACCAAGTTGCGTTTGATACAGCGAGTGAGGCACAAATATACAATCTTAATAAGGAATATATAAGCTTTGCGGCTAAAATTAAAGAAGAAGCCGGAATTAAAGAAGTTGTAGAAATAAACGGCGAAGATATTTTTAACGGTAAATGTATTGCATGCCA
>JAJRZB010000060.1 GCA_024275455.1 Bacteroidota bacterium
GTAAAAATTTTGGAAGGTGTTGCCGATGTATACCGGGTAACAGCTCCTTATAAATTAGCTAGCAGAAGTTTTAAGGAAGATAAATCCGTTATTAAAATTAAAGATGTGGAAATCGGTTCGGATAAAATTGAAATTATGGCAGGTCCTTGTTCGGTAGAAAGTGAAGAAGGATTATTCAGACTTGCGGAAGTAGTTGCAAAATCCGGTGCTAAAATTTTAAGGGGCGGAGCTTTTAAACCACGCTCATCACCTTACTCATTTCAAGGAATGGGTGAAGAAGGATTGAAAATTTTAAGAAAAGCCGCCGATGAATTTAACTTAATTGTTATTACCGAAGTTATGCAAATTGACCAAATTGATTTAATTGGAAAGTATACCGATATTTATCAATTAGGTGCAAGAAATATGCAGAATTTTTCTCTTCTTAAGGAATTATCAAAAACAAATATTCCTGTTATGGTTAAGAGAGGTTTATCGGCAACAATTGAAGAATGGTTAATGTCTGCCGAATATCTACTAGCCGGAGGCAATAAAAATGTAATTCTTTGTGAAAGAGGTATCAGAACTTTCGAGCCATATACACGAAACACTTTTGATCTTTCGGCAATTCCCGTTGTACAGGAAAGAAGTCATTTACCTGTAGTTGCAGATCCTTCACATGCAACAGGATTGAGAGATCAAGTTCCGCCAATGGCAAGAGCTGCCGTTGCAGCCGGAGCTGATGCTTTAATGATAGAAATTCATGATGATCCGGAGAATGCTTTTTCCGATGGTCCGCAGGCTTTACTGCCAGATACATTTTCACAATTAATGTCAGAGCTGAGAGCAATAGCAAATGCTATTGGAAAAACAGTATAAAAGATTACAGCTATTTAGTTGCTTTAAGTTATTTGATTAACTTAAAATTTATTTGGTTATTCAAAAACCTTTGAAACGGTTATAAATTATGGTTCCCGGTATCCTTAACCCACGAATTAAGTCGTGGGTTAATAAGTGAATTTAAAAACAACAACAGTTTTAACGGTTTATAGAATTCAACTATATAAACATGTGAGCTACAGAGATTCGGAATTATTTAGTATCTATTTTTTAAATAAAATATAAATGTCTTCCAAAATACAAAACATATCAATTTTAGGACTTGGTGTAATTGGCGGTTCAATTGCCAAAGCTCTTAAAAACGGCAGCGGTAATTTTAATATTGCTGCATTCGATAGACCTGAAGTTCTTTCAAAAGCCAAAGATGAAAAAATAATTGATACAATCCTTTCAAATTTTGAAGAAGCAATTAAATCCGACTTAATATTTTTATGCCTTCCTTTGGAAAAGAATATTGAAATATTCAAACAACTTTCACCGCAACTTAACGAAGATACTATTATTACTGATGTTTCCGGCGTTAAACTGATATTCAAAAAAGAATGGGATAAACTCAATAGTAAAGGAATTTACATTGGCGGACACCCGATGACCGGTAAAGAAGTAGGCGGTTATGATAATTCCGATCCTCTTCTTTTTGAAAACTCAGTCTATATTGTTACAGAAGATTTGGCATTAGAAAAATATTCATCCTTCAGAGAAGTTATAGAATTATTAGGTGCAAATATTTTACACATTCCTCCAAAACAACATGATGTTATTGCTGCAAGTGTAAGTCACCTTCCCCAGCTTTTATCTGTTGCACTTGTAAATACAGCTTCTTTGAAAACCGATAATTACAATTTTTTAGATTTAGCTGCAGGCGGATTTAGAGATATGACAAGAATAGCTTCCAGCAATTTCACTATCTGGGAAGCTGTAATTAGCAAGAATCAAAATCAAATTTTAACCGCAATTGAAAAATTTACATTCGAAATTGATAAAATTGAAAAATGGATTTATGACGGTAATTTTGATCAACTAAAAACTTACTTTGCTTCGGCAGCGGAAAGCAGAGATGAAATACCAAAAAATACAAAAGGTTTTTTAACTCCGGTACATGATATTTTTATTTTTGTAAAAGATGAACCGGGAGTAATAAGTAAAATTTCCACAAAACTTTTTGAAGCCAATATTAACATAAAAGATATTGAACTGCTCAAAATCCGCGAAGGCTCCGGTGGAACTTTCAGACTTTCATTTGAATCTAAAGAAATTGCAGAACAAGCTAAAACTATTTTAGGTGATGTAGGATTTAGGTTTAGCAATTAATTTGCTTTCCGGGAACAATACTTTTTTATAAATTTAAGTTTAATCCAAATAATAAAAAATCATGATCTATAGTTTCATTTTACAATAATAGTTATAGTTAACAATAATGTAGTTATATTTAAATTTTGTCAGTAATGAAAGAAGATAATTCAAAAATAATCATTTATCATACGGTTGACGGTAAAGCATCTGTTTTACTTTATGCTAAAAATGGAACAGTTTGGATGAATCAAAAACAAATTGCAAAACTTTTTGACACCTCAGTTCCTAATATTAATATGCACATAACTAACATATTAAAAGAAAAGGAATTAGAAGAATATTCAGTTATTAAGAATTACTTAACAACTGCTTCTGATGGTAATAATACGAAATAGAACTGGCGAGTTTCTATAAACCAAAAATTAAAGAGTAAATTACAAAGAAAATACTAAGATGCATTATGATACAAAACTACTTGCAAAGCGTAAATAAACAATTTGAATATTATAAATTACTGGGCGAAAAAACATTTGATCAGCTTAGTGAAAAAGAATTGTTTTGGCAGATAAATCCCGATAGTAACTCGGTTGCAATAATTGTTAATCATCTTTCGGGGAACATGAAATCGAGGTGGACCGATTTTCTAACTTCCGACGGGGAAAAAGAATGGCGTAACCGCGATTCGGAATTTGAAGATATCATCAATTCAAAAGAAAAACTTATTGAAAAATGGGATGAAGGCTGGGATTGTCTTTTCCAAGCTTTAGATACAATTAACGAAAACAACTTTAACACCATAGTTTATATCCGGAACCAAGGACACACAATTGTTGAAGCAATTAATAGACAAATAGCACATTATGCATATCATATCGGTCAAATAGTTTTTGCGGGTAAAATGATAAAAGGCAAAAATTGGAAAACTCTTTCAATCCCCAAAGGAAAATCGACTGATTTTAATAAAGAAAAATTTACCGAAGAAAAACGGAAAGCACATTTTACCGATGAATTATTAAAAGATCAAAACAAAACAAGTCGTAACAAAAAGTAAATCCTCTTGATAAAAACATATTTATAATATCTGAACGGATTTTCCCCATGAAAAAAGAATTAAAATACATACTTATTTTATGCTTTGTATTTAGCTTATACTTTATTGCAAATAAGGCACTGTTTTCAACAATATATTATGCAATTCAAGATATTGTAAAAATATTTCAGCTAAGTTTTCCGTTAACCTATTTAACCGTTGGATTGCCGGTTCTAATTTTTGTTTACCTGACTAACAACAAAAAAGTTTTAGAGCCTTTAGGTCTTAAAAGCAATATTATAAAAGGAATATTTTACTCGTTCATTTTTTCTTTACCTATGTTTTTGGGATACGGAATAAGCGGAAATTTTGAGATAAGTTTATCACAAAAAACATTTTGGATTGGCTGCGTTTTTGCTGCATTTTTTGAGGAATTTTATTACCGCGGATTTTTCTTCGGTCTGTTATTTAAAAATACTAAACTCGGATTTTTTCTTTCCTTATTTCTAAGTGCCGTAGTTTTTGCTTCCCTGCACTTATACCAGAGCAATGAAGCTGCAACATTAATTGGAATTTTTATTACCACTTTTTTAGGTGCGGGACTTTTCGCTTGGCTATATGTTGAATGGAATTTTAATTTGTGGATATCAATTGGTTTACATTTTTTCATGAACCTTTCTTGGAGTATGTTCACAGTTTCCGAGAATGCTTTTGGAGGTTGGTACGCCAATTTAATAAGAATAATTACAATTATTTTTGCCATTGCCGGGACAATATATTACAAGAAAAAGCAAGGAATACCCTTAGCCTTAAACAGAAACACATTGTTTTTAAATAAATAATATTTGTAAATACAATTATCTCCTTTAACAATTCTTACTTGTGAAATATTATTCTTTATATATTCAAATATTTATCACTTTCCCTTTATTAATTTAAGATTCTTGTTTTTTCTCGGATTTATCTTTAGGTTAGATAAATATTATTTAACTGAGTAAATGTGATGCTATAATAACCGTTAAATTGCTGAAAAATTGTATTGTTTTTTTGGGGATTTAGAGAAATGCTCTTACTAAGTCTCATGTTAAGATTTAAAAAAGGAAACAAAACTTTTTTATTGAAAACTATTTATAAATTATGATTAAAAAAATTACAAAACTTATTAATGTTGGTTGCTTCTCGAATTTCAGTCAAGAGAAAAATTTTCAATATGGTGATAATAATTGTAACATTATCTTTGGGTTTAATGGTTCCGGCAAAACAACAATATCTAATACCATCTCTTTTTTTGCTGATAATACTTTTATTGACGAAGATGAAAAAAGGTATATTTTTAACGATATAAAAAACAGTGATAATTCTTTTGTTGAATTAGAACTTAATGATGGGAATAAAAGTAAATATCCTAATCAAAATCATCCACATAGTAAATCAATTTATATTTTCAATTCTCATTTTGTAGCAACTCATGTTTTTAATGGAACAAAAGGCAAAATGAAAAAGTTTTCAAATACCAGTGGTGAAATTAAAAATAAAGAAATTGACAGAATTAATTATGAAATTGCGATACTCGATAAAGAAAAGATTAAATTAGAGAATAAAAATAAAAGTTTAGATGAAAAACATAAGGAAATAACAAAAATAAGAAGCAGACATTTTGGGAATTCTCTAACTGACAGAAATAAAAGTATTCAGGTTCAAAATCTGCATTCAGTATCATTACCGTCAAAAACTATTGATGAACTAGAAAAAGAATTAAATAGATTAATTGCAGATTATGAGTTAAGCAAAAAACAAGATGATTTAAAAACAGATTTAGAATATCTTAAACAAATTAATTTTACTCAAAATCTAACTTTAGATTTAAAAGAAATTGATAATCTTTTATCAAAAAACATACAGCAACTTTCAAAGGATACTTTATAGAAAAAAATTAAAGAGATTCAAAATCTTTTTGAAAGTGAAGAATATAAACAGAGTACGGAAAAATGGTTTAGATATGGGAAAGATATTCTAAAACAAATTGATAAAAATTCTCTCAAAATTTGTCCAATTTGCGATACAAATATTACTCATAAGTTTGAAAAGTTACTTTCAGATTATGAAGGGTATTTTAATGATTCTTACAATGAATTTACACAAACTTTAAGCACAACAATCGAAAAGATAAAAAGAGATATTAAACTGGTTAGAGAATATGAATTAAATGCAGAAAAACTTGAAACTATTTTTAATAAATACAAAAAACTTTTATCTGATTTGACATTTAAAAAATATAATTTTACCCAAATTAAAACTGATTTAGAAGAACTTAAAACTTTTTTTGAATCAAAAAATGATAATATTCAAAAAACTTATAGTAAGCCATCAGATATTAAGCAACATATTGAAAACTTAAATACATTTATTGCAAATTCTGAAACATTAAAAAAATCTATCATCTCAACATTAGATTCAAAAAAACTTGATACGAATAAAATCGAAGATAGTATAAGGAAAGCATACAAAAATATAATTATTTTGGAATTTAATCAGACAGATGACAATGGAACTTTAAATAGTTATAAAAATAACAATGATAGAATTTCAAAAATAGAAGAAATAGAACTACCTGCATTAAGAAATAAATTATCTGAAGAATTAAAGAAGGTTAAAGCTGAATCAAAAAGTATTTCTAAATATTTAATAAAAATGGGGATTACACATTTTGATATTGACATTAATGAAGCAGAAAAAGATGAAAATATTATTATTAAATATAAAAATTCAACTAACGAAAAAAGTAAGTTGGAAAATTCATTAAGTGATGGAGAAAAAACCGCTTTAGCATTTGCTTATTTTCTTAGTAAGTTTGAAAATGAAGTAAATACATTAGATAAAATTAAAAATTCCGTTGTTGTGATTGATGATCCAATTTCAAGTTTGGACCAAAATAGACTTTACAATACTGCACACTTAATTTATACAAATTTTAAAAATATAAAGCAACTAATTATTCTTAGTCATAATTTCTTGTTCTTAAAATATTTTAATTCTTTGACTAAAGACTCGGCATGTTTTTTCCTAAATCAAAGTAAAATTACTGAACTCCCAGAAGAATTGAGAAATTTTGAAACACCCTATTTTTATATGTTGAAAACTTTACTTGACTTTAATAGTGGTAATATTGACTATAATAAAGTTAATAGATATTTACCAAATTACATACGTAGAATATTAGAAACATTTTTATCATTTAAGTTTTCAAGGATTGTAGATAGGGCACGGGGATATAGAACTCCAGGATTAAAAGAATTTGATGAGAATATTGAACAAACCGACCTAAATAATGAAATTAAAAAAGATATACGTGAAAAATTAGCAAAGATAAATTCAATATGCGACTCACATTCACATGGCAATGCACATCATACAGAAGAAAATTTTTATATTTCAGAAGATGAACTTAATGCTCTTGCAAAAATGCTATAGACATTATAGAAATAATGGATAAATTACATAAAACATCTTTTATTGTAAGAAATAATATGGCTGAATAAGGTATTTTGGGATTAATAATATAAGCTTCGCTGGAAATAAAGTACGATCGCTAACCAATGGCTATAAGCAACCTGCCCGTTCAACAGGCGGGTACGAGAAAAAGAGAAAAAAAAGAAGGCGATGAATATAAATAAATCCTGGTATAACGAGACTGTTTGAAAGTGAGTAGTATTGAAAATCCGAACTGCTCATAGCCAAGACCGTTAGGCAGCATCAAACGAAACGTCAAATTAAAGAGAGAATAATTCCTCAAACTTAATTAATATTTCAACTTTGAGGAATTTTAATTATCTTTGCAGTATTAAATTAAAGATAATTATATGCCTAAAATTTTAAGAAAAACATTGCTTAACAAACTTCTTGTTCTAAAAGACAAAAACTTAATAAAAGTTGTAACAGGTGTTCGTCGTTCGGGAAAGTCAACTTTACTCATACAGTTTCAAGAACTGTTAAAAGAACAAAATCCGAATGTTTCGATTATTTTCATAAATATGGACTTGCCTGAATTTCGCTTTCTTGCCGAAAAAAATTGGAAAGAAATCTACGATTATATAAAAACACAATTACAAAAAGGTGTAATAAATTATGTTTTCATTGATGAAGTTCAAAACCTTTCTGAATTTGAGAAACTGCTTGAAGGATTATATGTAACTCAAAATATAGATTTATATGTTACCGGTTCTAACGCTTATCTTCTGTCAAGTGAATTAGCGACCATACTTACAGGTAGAGCATATGAAATTAATGTATTACCATTCTCGTTTGCCGAATACATGGAATTTACAGGTGAAACAGAAATTCCCGACCGTGCTTTTGCTAATTATATGCGAATAGGAGGATTCCCTGAAGCTGTTGGATTTATTGAGTCCGGAGAAAGTTATGCCTACGAATATCTAAAAACCGTTTTTCAAAACATATATGAAAATGATATACGGAAAAGACATACAATATATTATGAAACATCTTATAAAGAAGTCGTCAATTTTCTGATTGATAGTATAGGTTCAAGAGTCTCGGCAATAAGTATTGCAAAAGTTCTTACTGCAAACGGAAAAAAAATTGACAATAAAACAGTTTCAAAATACATTGATACGCTTGTGGAAGCTTATCTTTTTTATAAAGTAAATAGATACGATATAAAAGGAAAACAACATTTGGCAACGCAAGAGAAATACTTTCTAGTGGATTTGGGTTTGCGATATGCATTACTTGGAAAAGAACTTACTGCAGATGTAGGGCATTTACTTGAAAATGTGATATTTCTTGAATTACTTCGTCGTAACTATCAAATTTGGGTGGGAAAAACAGATAATCTTGAAGTTGATTTCGTTGTTCGAAACAAAGATGGTTATACACAATATATTCAAGTAGCATATACGGTAAAAGAACCAAAAACACTTGAACGGGAACTCGCTCCGTTTAATAAAATTCGGGATTTTAACGAAAGATTACTTATCACAATGGATTACGAAACAGGGAACCATAATGGAGTAAAACAGATAAATGCAATCGACTGGATATTAGGAAATAAAAATGATTAAAAAAAGTAACGAACGCCCAACAACGGCTATAAGCAATGCGGGCGAAAGTGCAATAAATGAAAGTGATGAATAAAAAATAAACGACATAACGACTTGGAAATGAAGTGCAAGAAATCCCGTACTGCTCATAGCCAAACCGTTGGCAGTAATAAATAAAACGAAAACTTAAATTATAAGATTATGAGAAAGGTAATCTTAATAATAACAATACTGTTAGTTGCTTAAACAATATTATTTGCTCAGAATAATGAAGAACTTATTGAAGAAAGACCATTAGATAATATTAGCATAAATCTTTTGGGAGATGCTTCATTAATTTCTTTAAATTACGAGAGACAATTTGTAATTAGCCCGACTTTCATTTTAACCGGCAAATTAGGACTTGGATATAATGAAGAATTTATGATATGTATTTTCGGATCATGTATACAGGATACATACTTAACAATACCGCATCATATTACATGTAATTTTGGTACGGAACGAAGTTTCTTTGAGATTGGGTTAGGAGGTACAATAGTAAGTGGATATAAAACTCAATTCTATTTACTTTACCCAATGATTGGATATAGATTTTTACCACTAAAATCAGAAAAAATTAGCTTTAGAATATATGTACAATTTCCATTTTCGGATTTAGATACAACCCATATTTTATTTATACCAGTTGGATTGAACTTTGGTATAAGTTTTTAAATATTTAACTAAGAAATAAATCAAATTACAAATGAATATTGCCAGCTAAAACAAATATAGTGCACTTGTAAGATAATATTAAAAATGAAGATAATAGCAATAAATAAACATAGTAGTATAGTGAAAAATTGTAGCGTTAAAATGCCAAACGCACCATATTCAAACCGTTGTGCAAAGTAACAGATTCTACAGTGATAAACTGATAAACGAAATAATGAAATATGATAATCAGTAAAAAATAAACTTTTATGCCGGATAATATTATTTTTTTAATAGGTCTGTCTCTAATAGTAATGCACGAAATGGATGCAGTTCGCTGCAGAGAATGGAGAATATTCCCCGGGCTTTCGTTACTTAACGATAAAACAGGGTACTTTATTTTTCTATTTGCTCATATACCAATATTTTTTTGGCTGTTTTGGTATTTACTAAATAGTTCGGATATTGATACTTTTAGAACAGGTTTTAACATATTTCTAATCGTACATTTCGGACTTCACCTGTTATTTCTTAAACACAAAAACAATGAATTTAAAGATTGGATTTCCTGGATAATTATAACGGGAACAGGGATTTGCGGACTTCTTGACTTAATATTAATGTAGAACAACAATGTTGATTTCAGATAAAAGTAACGTACAAACCGTTAAAATAAATATTATATCCGAATAACATTTATGAACGAAATAGAATTTATAATTTACGTAGCCGATCAAAGAAAAAGTAAAGATTTTTACGAACAGCTTTTACAAATTAAACCAAGCTTGGATGTTCCGGGAATGATCGAATTCCAACTAAGTAATTCGGTTAAATTAGGTTTAATGCCCGAAAACGGAATTGCAAAAATAATAACCCCAAAACTTCCCCACCCAAGTACAGCAAGCGGTATTCCGAGATGTGAGTTGTATTTAAAAGTAGAAAATCCAGAGCAATACTTGCAAAGAGGAATTCAGTTTGGCGGGAAAGAAATTAGTAAATTACAAAATAGAGATTGGGGAGATAAAGTCGGTTATATCTCGGATTTAGACGGACATATAATTGCTTTTGCTGAAAATAGAATGACTATTAATAAAAAGTAATCCTATGAAAAACAAAAATTATCTCTTAAAAGTATTTATACTTGTTGTTTTAGTATTTCTTATAAGCTGCAATATCTCCGATGACACTAATAATAAGCAAGATGAAAACGGACTTTTTACAAGAACCATTACTGTAGAGGGGAAAACAAGAAGATACGCAATTTACATACCCGGAGATTTAGGTAATTCATCGCATCCGCTGATTTTTGAATTACACGGCGGAGGTATTTACATTGAAGATATGACAGGCGAAAGCGGGTATAAAACACCTTATAAATTATGGATGAATATTGCGGACACCGAAAAATTTATTGTGGTTTATCCCGAAGGGTTAAACGGAGCATACGGAAAACCGACATGGAATGATTGCAGAATGAATTCGGTTGTAAGTTCAAATGCAGATGATGTTTTTTTCATTTCGACATTAATTGACGAACTCAGTTCAAAATATAATATTGATCAAAATAGAATATATGCTTCCGGTACTTCCAACTGCGGAATGATGGCTTTAAGACTTGCCGTTGAATTATCGGACAGAATTGCAGCGGCTGCGGTAGTTGCAGCTTCAATGCCTGATGTTACAGAATGCAGTCAGCTTACAAATCCCATTTCCGTTTTATTCATGAACGGAACAGATGATAATCATTTACCTTATACCGGCGGAACAGTTTCAAATCCTCCTAACCCAAATTTCGGTTCGGTTTTTTCAACTGATACTTCTGTAAGTATCTGGGTACATTTCGATAAAACCGATACTCTTCCGGTTAGTTATACTTTTCCGGATTTAGATAATACGGACGGCGGTAATGTGGAAAAATATACTTACGCCAACGGCATAGAAGGAACAGAAGTTGTATTGTACAAAATTAATGGCGGCGGTCATTAGGCACCAAGTATTTTAGAACAATATTCGGCACTATTTGAACAGAGTTTTAATAAACAAAATCACGATATTGAAATGACAACTGAGGTTTGGAATTTCTTCCGAAATAAAACATTAAATTAAGCATAACTTCTTGAAAAGAAATACTTTATATGTTTGGTTCAAATATATTTTAATCCGGAAATTAGAGAATAATTAAATACTAATATTGAGGTATGACAAAATATTTGCTAGTAAGAAAGTAAATCATACATAAGAGTAATTTGCAAAATAAGAGCAGAGTCTTCTACTTTAGAAAAATTGTACCACTTAAATTCCCCGCCCAGTTCTAAATTTTTAGTTCCGTAAAAAGAATATGAGGCAGCCAACTCGTAAGCATTGGTCCAGCTTGCACTAACTACTCTATTATCAAAATAATCTGCAGTTGAATTTAAAGAAGCTCCGCCAACTCCGCCATAAATTATAAAATCATCAAATATTTCCATACCGAAAGTTAAAAATACCGGGACAGCAATCATGGAAAGATCAACACCCGTTGTACCAAATACCGAGTTGTAATCATTCGTCTGCAAAGAATAGAGAGGCACATAACCGGATTCAAATCCTACACTTAATAAATGTTCAGGTTTCCACATTATTCTTCCGGTTACATTAAAAGAATTTTTATCTAATCCAAGTTGAGGTAAAGCGGTAACATATCTGGTAAAACCTACACCAATATTAAGAGAAACATTATAAAGTGTATCTGTAGTTTGTCCTTTATATTCCGAGTTAAACAGAATTACTATAAAGAAAAAAAAGTTAAATATTTTTTTTATAAAATTATCTGGCATAGTGAAAATAAGAAACTATTGTAGGATAATTAGTTAATATTCCGTCAAACTTACTAACTTTTATAAACTCTGAAATAATGTTTACTTGATCTAAAGTCCATGTAAAAGCTCTTCTTCCCTCGTTGTGCATTTGATCAACAGAAGTAGTTTGAGTACCAAGAGTCCATCTAGGTGCCCAAATTTTTGAATTTATTTTTCTTGCATCGTCAATACTCAGCTCACATAAAGAAGGGATATTTTCAAAGCCGTTTTGTTGCATTAATAAATCCCGTTTTTCTTCGGTAGGGATTCCAATAAATATTTCTAAATCCCGACCAATAACTTTAGCTTTTTCTAAAATTTCTTTCTGTATTTCAATTACAATCGGCATAGTATTTTTCTCCGATTTCATATCCAGCCAAACAAGTTTTAATTCTGTTTCTTCCAAAATAAAATCAAGCATTTCCTGTAAAGTCGGTATCCGCTCACCGTTTTTAAGAACCACAAATGTTCTAAGCTGCTTAAAAGTAAAATCTTCTATATCTCCCCAAATAGGACTATCCTTTGTTGTTCTAAGATTTATTGTTTCATCGTGATAAATAAACGGGATATTATCCTTGCTGAGCTTAACATCTATTTCAACTCCGTTTGCTCCCAAGTGTTCTGCAAAAGGAAGAATTTCAAGAGAATTTTCCGAAGCTCCTACATAATCTGAGTTTCTGCCGCCGGCTCTGTGAGCAATAATGTAAAATTCTCTCTCCGTAACTTCTTCACTGAACGGTCTTAAATAAGTTAGTTCCATTTCGGTATTCGGAGTTTCGTTTTCTTCTCCGTAACTGCCAATTAGTTTAAAAGAATTATTTAATTTACTACTCGATAAACGGACAAGTCCTATATCTGTATTAACAGCATACCTCCACCTTCCTTCAAAAAATAATGTGGAATCTTTAATACCGCCATTCAAAATAAAATAAACTCCCAACTTGGAACCAAAAATAGATAACTTATCCTTATTCCATTTTAATACTACTTGCTGACCAAACTTATTCCTTTTCTCGGTAACTTTATAAACACCTTCCATTAAATTTTTTACATCAGGGGGAATTTGGTTAGTTCCTTCCAAAATGCTTCCATCGGAAAACCGGGGAATAACAAGTTCAACTTCCGTATCACACGAAGAAATAAATAATATCAACATTAAGATAAATTTATATTTTCTCATAATGCTAACCCGATTATTACTTCCGGAATAAAATTATATCTGTCCCAGGTTGGAAAAACCGCCCATGCCGGATAATAGAGTCGTGTATAATTTCCTTTAAATGCCAATGTAACATAATTGTTATTCCACAAAGGCTGTTCTACAAAAACCCCTAAAGATACACCGGCTATTCTGTTTCTATCAGTGCCAACTTCAATATCATCGTTAAATTGTTCTACACTGGTTATAAATGTAGCATCAGCTTTAAATGACATTGTAAACTTGTTAAATGCCACTCCAAGTGTAATGTTAGGATAATTTAGCCAACCTTTAATTTTACTATTAAAACCGAATTTGAACAGCCTTCCGTAAACATAGGCTACATCATATCCTAATGCAATAGAAATTCTTTTATATTGGTAGTGCCATTTGGGCCCTGCGGATAAATGAAAAGTAATCCAATTTGTTGTTGCATTTCCATAAACTTTAAAGCCCCAAGGTAATCCGTATAAAACCTCATAGTTAATTAACGGAGCATAAATATAAGAACTTGCTTCCTCTACAGCATCTTCCGGAAGTTTTGCTAATGTTAAACTTATTAAATGTTTAATTTTTCCAAATTCCTGCACTTCCGGATATACAAAACTATTTTTAGACACTAATTCGTATTGTGCAAAACTTTGCGAACAGAAAATAATAAGAAAAGTTAATATTAACTTTTTAAGAGAGTTCATAATTTTAAATTAAATAAAACTATTTGCTTTACAAATATGAAAATTACAAGTTATTTTTTTGTTGTGTATTTAACAGCAGATTCTGCACATCTCTCCCCATCAATAGCAGCAGAAACAATTCCTCCGGCATAACCGGCTCCTTCTCCGGAAGGAAAGAGTCCTTCAACATCAATGTGCATAAGTGTTTCATTATCTCGTACAATTCTTATCGGAGAACTTGTTCTCGATTCGATTGCAAGAATCTGTGCTTCTTCGGTTTAATATCCTTTCATTTTTTTATTAAAAATCAGAAGTGATTTACTTAATCGCTTCACAATTTCTTTTGGAAGTATTTGATGTAGCGGAACAGATTTAGTCCCGGAGACATAAGATGTATCCGGTAAATTTTTTGAAAGTCGTTTATTTACAAAATCAGTTATTCTTTGGGCAGGAGCAATTTGTTTACCACCACCGGCATTAAAAGCCAACTGTTCCATTTCCTTTTGGAACATTAAACCGGCAAAACTTCCGTACTCCTTAAACTTACTCCAATCCCTTGAATTAACTTCTACAACCAAACCGGAATTAGCGAACGGAGAATTTCTTTTTGAAACAGACATTCCATTAAGCACAAGTTCGTTTTCATCTGTTGATGCAGGTATAATTATTCCGCCCGGACACATACAAAACGAATAAACCCCTTTATTATTAACTTGGCAAGCCAAGCTGTAATTGGAAGCAGGTAAATTTTCGTGTTTAATTTTTGTGTGATATTGTATTGAATCAATCAATGCTTGAGGATGCTCAATTCTAACCCCCATTGCAAAAGGTTTTGCTTCCATTGTAAGATTATGTTTTCTGTAAATTTCATAAATATCTCTAGCTGAATGTCCGGTTGCAACAATTACAGCATTGCCTAATATTTCTTTATCATTATTTACTACAACACCTTTTATTTTATTAGCCGAAATAATAAAATCAGTTACTTTTGAATTAAAATGAAATTCTCCGTTGCATTTTAATATAGTTTCTCTAATCGCTTGAATAATTTTAGGTAGTTTATTTGAACCGATATGCGGATGTGAATCAATTCTAATATCTTCATCAGCTCCATGGTAAATGAGTATACCCAA
>JAJRZB010000468.1 GCA_024275455.1 Bacteroidota bacterium
TCAAGATGATCTGGAAAAACAAAATATTCTATTTTCATAGAATCATTTTTTTCAGTTATGTAATAATCGTTATATTGATAATAGTTACCTGAGTAAAGTGAAATTAAATATGTGGAAATAGGATATTTGGTTTTCCAATGATATGTATTTTTAGCTCCATTACTTTTTACATCTATCAGAACTCCGTTCGAAACTGAAACCATTGATGAATCATTTGTAATAAATAGGTCGGTTAAAACTTTATCTGTAGGAAAATCATTGCATGGAAACCACGTTGAAGCAAATATCGGTTCGTTTAAAGTATAAATCATAGATTTATCATTATATTCACCAAAATTAAATGATCCGAAGCCAAGATTTTCCGGGGTTCCTTCGTAATTAATTTTAATTTTAAATGTATCAGTAATTGATTTATTCGGATAAACAACTAATTTGTCATTTTCGTAAAGATATTCAGCTGATAAATTATTAAGTAATACATCGGAAATTGAAAAATTATCAAGAAAATTTAATTCAACTTCTTCAAGATATTTTACTTTTGGCACACCGGTTATAATAATTTGGGCCTTTATTTTTTCTTTTTCAGAAAGTAAATTAATGTGAATTTCGTAATGAAGAATATCCACCTTAAATTGGTTTTTGGTATTATACTCTAATAATTCTTTATTTGTTGCCGGATTAAGAGAAAAATTATTTTTCACAAATAATTTACCATCGGAAACATTTAAATTATATTTTGCCGCATAATATAATCCGAGGCTGAAAAGTATCACGATTATCAGCAAGAATAATAAAGCGAACAATTTTATCTTATTTTTCTTGACTTTCATAAATAAAAAAAGTAAATATCAAAATGAAACACTAATTTATTGTTATTTACTCATCATTTGCTAAATGAGTGATTTTGTTAAATTGATCCCGAAAATTTTCGGGAGAGATATCTCAATATAGCAACAAATCATAATATTGAGATTTTTCGCTTCGTTCAGAATTACAGTTCTTAATAAAGTGAGTTAATAATTTCTATTTTTGTGTTATAAGTATAGCAAATATATTCTGTAAAATAAAAAGAGCATTCATATGGCTTTTAAAGGATCAGCACTTCAGAGAGAAACAGTAACAATGGTTTTAGCTGGAGGTGAAGGAAACAGACTTCATCCGCTAACAGCAATGAGAACAAAACCTTCTGTCACTTTTGGAGGGAAATACCGCATTATCGATTTCGGATTAACAAATTGTCTTAATTCCGGACTAAGGAAGATTTATGTTTTAACACAATACAAATCCGACTCTTTAAATCAACATTTATATGAAGCTTGTAATATTTTTAATCCGGAGTTAGGAGAATTTATTTATTCGGTTCCTCCGCAGCAAAAAATGGGTAATGATTGGTATCAAGGTACAGCCGATGCAATATACCAAAATTTAAATTTGATTAAACCTCAAGAATATAGCTGGGTTGTAGTACTTTCCGGTGATCATATTTACAAAATGGATTATCTGAAAATGCTGCAATACCATATTGAAAAAAAAGCTGATTTATCAATTTCGAATATTGTTACACCTAAAGAAGATGCTAAACGTTTTGGAATTATTGAAATTGATGAAGATTACAATGTTTTATCCTTTGTAGAAAAACCTGAGAATCCACCGGAAATTCCAGGAAAGGAAGGCTTTTCTTTTGCAAATATGGGAATTTATATTTTTAATGCTCAAGTTTTACGAGATATCCTTCTAGAATTAAACGAAGAAAATATTCCTAATCTAGATTTTGGAAAACATGTTATTCCAAGAATGGTAGAGGAACATTATAAAGTTAGAGCCTTTAGATTTGAAGATGAGAACAACCCTGAAAAACCTTACTGGGTTGATGTGGGAACAATTGACAGCTATTACAAAGCAAGTATGGATTTATTAAATGTTAATCCTGAATTTAATCTCTACGATTCAAACTGGCCTCTGAGAACAAAACAACAGCAGTCTCCACCGGCGAAAACACTTTCTCATGAAGGAGAGCGTGTCGGTAGAGCGATAAATTCACTTATTACTGATGGAACAATTATATCCGGCGGTCTTGTTGAGAGATCCATTCTGGGACCAAATGTTAGAGTAAACAGTTACACCTACGTTACTGATTCAATAATTATGGACAACTGTAATATTGGAAGACATGCGAAAATAAGGCGTGCAATTATTGATAAAAATGTTCATGTGCCCGAACATGAAGAAATAGGCTTTGATGTAGATATTGATAAAAAAAGGTTTAAAGTAACCGAAACCGGTATTGTTGTCATTCCTAAAAATTATCAGTTTAAAGAAGAAGCAGTAGCTGTAAAATAAACATTGAAAAAACGAGAGATGAAATTTATATTTTGTCTTTCTTTATAACATTTCAATTCTTTTTTTGATGACAAAAGATCTTAAAACCAAAATAACTGCTGTTCCCGCCTTACCCGGAATTTACCAATTTTTAAATAAAGACGGTAAAATTATTTACATCGGTAAAGCAATTAATTTAAGAAGCAGAATACAATCGTATTTTAGAAAAAAAGTTGATTCCCCGAAAACACAAGCACTGGTTTCAAAAGTAGTAGATTTTGATATTATTTCAACTGAAAATGAAATTGAAGCTCTTGTATTAGAAAATAACCTTATCAAAAAACACAAACCACGCTATAATGTTAACCTAAAAGATGATAAAACTTATCCATACATTAGAATAACTAAAGAACCTTATCCGCAAATTTTCCCCACTAGAGATGTTGTACAAGACGGATCAAAATATTTTGGACCGTACACAAATGTAAAAGAGATGAAATCATCACTTAGATTAATAAATAAAGTGTTCAAAATTAGGAGTTGTACATATTTTATTGATGCTGAAGTAATTGAAAAAAAGAAAATTAAAGTTTGTCTCGATTACCATATTAAGAAATGCGATGGTCCTTGCGAAGGACTAATTTCACCAGAAGATTACGGTAAAATGGTAAAGCAAGTAACAAAAGTTTTAAGAGGAAAAACCAGTTTACTTATTGATGAATTAAAAATCGAAATGGATGAAGCCAGTAAACAGTTAAATTTTGAAAAAGCCGCTGAAATTCGGGATAAAATTGAAAACTTAAAAGTTTATTCGGAAAAACAAAAAATTGTAACCAACGATTTTGAAGATAAAGATATTTTAAGCATTGCTGTGGAAGCTAAAGACGCAGCCTGTACAATTTTAA
>JAJRZB010000469.1 GCA_024275455.1 Bacteroidota bacterium
GTAATTCGGTAACCGATAGTGCTATAACGGAAATCTTTAATGAGATGAAGAGACTGCGAAATGAAAAAGTCGGTGATGAAGAACTATCAAGAGTAAAGAATTATTTAACCGGCAGTTTTTCGCGTTCATTAGAAAGACCGCAGACCATTGCAAGTTTTGCTTTGAGTACTGAAATTAACAATCTGCCGAAAGATTATTATAAAAATTATCTTAAAAATTTAGATACTGTTACTGCCGATGATGTGAAAAAAATGGCAAAAAAATATTTAAAACCCAAAAACTCAAATGTAATTGTTGTAGGTAATGCTGATGAAGTCGCCGGTAAATTGAAAAAGTTTAGTATCAGTGGTAAAATTCAATATTATGATAATTACGGAAATAAATATGATCCGAATTTAATTAAAGTTGATGAAGGTATAACTGCCGAATCTATTATTGATAAATATATTAAAGCTATCGGCGGAAGAGAAAAATTATTAAACATTACGGATAAAACTACCAAACTTAAAGGTACAACTCAGGGAATGGAAATTGTCTTAACAATTATGCAGAAAGCTCCTAATAAGTTATATCAAGAATTGGATTTTTCCGTTGGTTATCAAAAAACAGTTTTCGATGGCGAGAAAGGTAAAATTGAAGGTATGGGGCAACTTCAAGAATTATCAGGTGAAAAATTAGAGGAACTTAAATTGCAAGCAAAGCTCCATCCGTTTTTACATTACAAAGAACAAGGTTACAAATTGGAGCTAAAAGGAATTGAGGAAATTGATGGGAAAAATGTTATAAATTGGTTATTACTTCGCCAATTGGTAAAAAGCAGACAGATTATTATGAAAAGGAAACCGGACTTAAAGTTAGAGAAATAAGTTCGGTAAGTACACCACAGGGATCGTTTACCCAAACAATTAATTTAGAAAACTACAAAGAAAAAGACGGAATAAAATATCCTTCTAAAATTGTACAGGATATGGGTGTGCAGAAAATTGCTTTGGATGTAACGGATGTTGAATTTAATACCGGATTAGGGGATTCAATATTTAAAGTGGATTAATTAACGTTTTAAAATAAGATTTAACCTTATTAAATGAAAAAAAATAAATATACCACAGTAGTATTTGATTTAGGAAATGTATTAATTAACTTCGATCATAATCTTTGGGTAGTGAACTTAAATAAAATTGAAAATGGTATAGGCACAAAAATGCGTGACTTTTATAAAAAGAACATGCATATTGCCAGAGATTATGAATCGGGAAAGATTTCAGATAACGAGTTTATTGCTTTGAACTTAAAACTGTTAGATTATAAAGTTTCCGAAGAAGAGTTTTGCAGAATATTTTCGAATATCTTTACAGAAAGTAATGAAGTAACAAATCTGTTACCTAAATTAAAAAAGAATTATAGTTTAGTGCTTCTTTCAAACACAAGTAACATTCATAAAAAATATGGTTGGGAGCACTATGCTTTTTTAAAGAATTTTGATCACTTTGTTTTGTCTCATGAAATTGGGGCAATTAAGCCGGATGAGAAAATATATAAAGCCGTTGAGGATTTTACAAACCAACCGCCGGAAACACATATTTTTATAGATGATATTTTAGAAAACATTGAAGCTGCAAAAAAAAAAGGGTGGGATGCAATACATTTTACCGGTTACAATAATTTAGTAGAAGAGTTTAAATCTAAAAGTATTTTGTAGAAGTGTTTCACTCTGTGAATCTCTGTGCTCTTTGTGGTAAAAAGTTTTTCACCACTGAGGACACAGAGTTACACAAAGATTAAACCGATCAATCAATCAATCAATCATTTTTTCTTAATTATTTCCACTCTTTCCAAATATCAGGCTGATATCCGATAGTTGCTTCGTTGCTGTTTCTTACAATCGGAGTTTTTAAAAGTAACGGATCTTCAAGCAGTTCCTCTTCAGTATTGAAGACCATAAATTCAAAACCTCTCTTTTTATACTGTTTAGATTCAGTATCAAGTAAATCATCTATATCTATTTTTCTGGTAATATTTTGCAATTCACCCGGACTAATACCCTTTTCAGTTAAATCTCTAAAGTGGATTTTTATTCCACGTTCTTTAACAAACCTTTGGGCTTTTTTAGTTTCGTTACATTTTTTAGTACCGAGAATTTGAATATTCATATTTTTTACTATTTTAGTGTTTGAACAAATTAATTAAAACTCAGTTAAAATTACAAACAGATAAAATAAACATAAAAATTTATGACAACAAAAAACAATACCTTAATACATTATAAGGATGTGGGTTTCACTCTTTACAAAAGTAAATTAAGGTTAGCATTACTTATTACATTCTTTTCTTTTGCTCTATTAAATACAAAATTAGCACAAAATGTTAGATTCGATTCAGTTGTAACAGCCGGAATTCATCAAATTTATAATATTGAATTTGAAAAAGCAGATTCTACATTTACAAAATTAGAAAAAGAATTTCCCAATCACCCTGCCGGAAAATTTTTTAAGGCAATGATTATTTGGTGGAAAATAACCTTAGACCCGGATAATGAAAACTATGATGAATTATTTGAAGATAGATTGGAGGAAGTAATTGATTTTTGTGATGATCTTTTGGATGAGGATGAACAAAATGTTGATGCAATATTTTTCAAAGGCGGAGCATTAGGCTTTAGAGGAAGATTATATGCTTACAGAAAAGATTGGTTTGATGCTGCTCTTGACGGTAAGGATGCACTTCCTTTAGTTTATGAGGCTTATGAAATTGATTCCACAAACGAAGATGTGAAATTAGGGTTTGGTATTTATAATTATTATGCGGAAGCCATTCCGAAAAAATATCCTTTCATTAAACCGGCAATGATTTTTTTCCCGAGCGGAAATAAGGAGCTTGGAATTAAGCAATTAAAAACTGCTGCAAAAAAAGCAAAATATGCTGCAATTGAATCCAAGTTTTTTTTGATGACACTTTATTATCAATTTGAAGAGGACTATAACAAGGCTCTTGTTTATGCCGAAGAGTTGACGGAGATGTTCCCCAATAATCCCACTTTTGAAAAGTATCATGGGCGAATATATATTAAGAAAGGAAATTATTCTAAAGCTACACCAATATTTGAGGATATAAAGGAAAAATGCAATTTGGGTTTGTATGGATATAGTAAATTATTATTGAGGGAAGCAAATTATTACATTGGCGTTTACTACATGAATAACGGTAAAATTGATGAAGCAGAGAATTATTTTATTGATTGTTTTAATCTTTCCAAAGAGTTGGATAAAAGTAGAGATGAAGAATCGGGATTTTTAATTAACTCATTAATTTATTTGGCAAAAATTCAAGATAAACGTGGCAATGTTAAAAAAGCAAAATCTATATATACAAATTTATTAGAAATGAGAGATTATAGTAACTCACATAAAAAAGCAGAAAAATATTTGGATAGCCATTAGAAGCCTTTGAATAACCTATATTTTGTCATTGCGAATCCCGATGTTGTTTATCGGGATGTGGCAATCTCTCAGTAGTTGGCAGATTACTACGAAAAAAAATCCTAGAAATGACACAAATCTGTTTTATTTAGAAATTACACAAAGGCTTGCAATAATAAAAAAGCCGGTTTTTTTCTAAACCGGCTTTAATAATAAAAACAAAACTACAAACTATAATTCCATTCCAAAACCAAGGCTGAATGCAAATACATCTAATTTATGAATACCAGGCATATTTTCCGGTTGTAATACTCCGGCTGGGTAAGGATCAACATCCCTTTCTCCGCCAAGTAAGTATTCTAAACCGGCACTAATTGAATATTTTCCGAAAGTATATCCAAATCCTGCTGTTACAACATGATTTGTTGATGAAGGAAATA
>JAJRZB010000061.1 GCA_024275455.1 Bacteroidota bacterium
ACATTAAATACAATTTCTACAGCCCATCCAATTAAGTCTTTTTCTATTTCAGTAGGTTCTTCTCCCCCAAGCAAACTTTTAAATCGTTCAAATGGTAATCCGTAGGTTTCCAATGCGGGACCTACAAAAATAAGCTGCGGCGATAAACCTTCCGGTAAAAAATCAAAAATACCGGGGTTATTTATAATTAACTCTTCATCATCATAAAAATTATTGAGCAAATCTTCCGGCTCGCCGGTTTGTTCATTATAGTTAACCGCTACCGAGTTGAACCAAGCTGTTTTTGCCGATAAGTTAAGATTATCAAGCTTTAGATGCTCCGAAGCAATTTTACTATTATAAACTTTTATAATATTTCCAATAACTTGTTGGGCTTCCGCATCATTAGAAAATGCATTTTTGTTTTTACTTTTTAAGTATTTTGCAATTTGTATATCGATAAAGAGATTATAATCGGCTTTAATTTCATTTATAGATTTCATTTAATTATCCTTTGTTTATCTAACTTCTTCAACCATTCCAAAACCCATGGAATTCTTTTCACCGAACCCGCATTGGTAACCAACTTTAATAAGTTCCGGATTTCCTTCTAATGTAAATGGGGTTTGAATACCTATAACATCTATAATGTTATTCATATCTTTTGTAATTGATATTTTTTTAGAAATTCTTTTATTTTTATTAATCTGCCGTTTTATATATACATTATCCCAACTTAATTTTACAGTTCCTCCATTATAGTCTTTGTTGTATATCAGCTTGTATTTATTTATCAGATTATTATTCAACACTTTATTTATCATTTCAATATTATCATCATATCTGAAGTAATATTGTGCTTGTTTACCGTTAAATGTTTTAGGAGTAGATAAAACCATTGGAGAAAGCATTTTGAATTTCATGTTCTGCAAATAATCAATCTCAGGCAACAGTTCCGCTTGTTCAATAGAAAATTCTGTTTTAATGCGATTGGTGAAAATTTCAATCTTTTTTGATCTTAACGTACCGATTACAATATTTTTTATAAACTCATCAACCAAAGGTGATGAAACAAACAGAAAAACATTTGGTGAAACCAATTCTATTGCACTGTTATTAAAACGTATTTTCTCAAATCTTAGCGAATATGAGAAAAGTTTATAAGTTTTTCCTTTGGTTTTGTAGCCGTTCTCATGAAGAAATTCCGAAAACTCGGCAGACCCGAATTTAAGCAGTTTATAAATTGCAGCTGATAGTGCATAGTTATAGTTAGGTGATATCTGATTGGTACTTGTAGCTTTTAGAGTAAGTCGGAGTCGCATTTTCGTCTCAATAATTGATAAATTTACAGGCCCCTAACCCATGAAGCTATAATTATTTTAACAACTAGCAAAACATTATCGTCTCTAATAAAAGATAGAGAAATACTATTTTAAAAACAATTAGTTGTATTCAATAGTTAAGATTTTATTTTTTACTGCAATTTTATTGAACTGATTTCTGAAAAAATAAAAAATTAGAATTCTTGACATTTTTCAAGTATTCAGATATATTTATAGGCTCTAAAAAAAATCTCTTTTGTGGGAGGAAATAGTTGAAACAAGAAAAAATAACAAGATTTATTAAAACAGAAGATGCAGACCGAAAATGGCATGTTATAGATGCTAAGGATATGGTGCTTGGTAGGTTAGCAGCAAAAGCAGCAACAGTTATTCGTGGTAAACACAAACCGATTTTTACGCCAAATATGGATACCGGTGATTTTGTAATTGTTGTTAATGCCGATAAAGTTAAATTAACCGGAAAGCGTGAGCAAATGAAAACATATTTTTCACATTCAATGTATCCGGGTGGAGTTAAAATTAGAACTTTTGCCGAGCTAAAAGAGAAAAGACCGGAATTTATCATTCAACATGCAGTTAAAGGTATGTTGCCTAAAAACAGATTAGGCAGACAATTAATCAAAAAGTTAAAAGTGTATGCCGGTGCTGATCATCCTCATGCTGCACAAAAACCGGAAGCTTTAAGTTTATAAATAATAGGAAATTAAATGGCTGATAAAATTTTTGTTGGAAGAAGAAAAACATCTGTAGC
>JAJRZB010000470.1 GCA_024275455.1 Bacteroidota bacterium
ATGTTTATCGGGTTAGTTCCTTATTTAATTATTATTGAAAAGAGAACTTCGCTTGCTGAAATAAATAGATTTACATATTTCACAATGTTCTTTTTTAATTTAATTACACTTTACTGGGTTGGGAGTTGGACTAAAGATGCAGATACATTTTTAATGATTGCCGGAACAGTTTTAATGTTCTTTAATCCGATAGTATTTTTAATCCCTTCTACTCTTTATTATTTAGCTAAAAAATACATTAATAAAAATATTGCGCTATTTTTTCTGCCATGGTTCTGGCTTTTTTATGAATATATTTATTCTATTACTGATTTTAAATTTCCCTGGTTAATGTTAAGCAACGGATTGCCGTACTTTACCTCATATATTCAAATTGCCGATATTATCGGCTCTTATGGCTTAACTGTTCTAATTGTTTATGCCAATGTTTTTGCATATCTAACTTTTAAACATTCGTTTAGAATTCAATCAAAACCTATATATCCCTTATTATTTATTGCTGTTATTGTTATTCCGATAATTTATGGAGCTGTTAAAATAAACACCGCTGTTGATGTTGAAAATAAAATTCGTGTCGGACTAATTCAGCCAAATCTAAACCCGAATAAAAAATGGGAAGTTGGAAATTTGGATTATCAAGTTGATATGTATCTTGGCATGTCTCAAGAAGCAATTGATAAAGGAGCGGAAATAATAATCTGGCCGGAAACAGCTTTACCGGTTTATTTACTTACCGATAGATATACCAAACAAACAGAAGTAATCCGGAATTTTGTTGATAGTTTTAACATTCCCATTTTAACAGGAATGCCTCATGCAAATTTTTTCTTCGATAAAGATAAAGTGCCCGCTGATGCAAAACCATTGAAGAATAGTAAAGGAGCTTACACATCGTACAATTCTATTTTACTCTTTTCTCCGGGCAGCAAGGTAAAGCAATACGGAAAAATTAAATTGGTTCCTTTCGGAGAAAAAGTTCCTCTTGTTGATGCATTCCCGATTTTGGGTAAATGGATAAAGTGGAATGTTGGAATTTCCAGTTGGAATACAGGGCAAGATACCTTGATATTTAATGCATTAATAAACGGTACTAAAGTTAATGTTGGAGGTGTAATCTGCATTGAATCGATTTATCCCGATTTTGTTGCCTCCTTTGTTGAAAAAGGTGCTGAATTTCTTGCCGTTGTTACTAATGACAGCTGGTATGGTAATTCAAGCGGACCGTATCAACATAAGGAGATAAGTGTGCTTCGGGCAGTTGAAAACAGAAGAACCGTTGTACGTGCGGCAAACGGAGGTATTAGTTGTATTATTAATCCGATTGGGATTACCGAAGCAGCAACAGAAATGTTTACAAAAACAATTTTAGTCGGTGATGTTGAGTTAAGAAATGATTTAACATTTTTTACTCGTTACCCGTTATTGTTCCCGTACATAAGCATATTATTAGTACTGTTTATTTTGGGGTATGTAGTTATTAGAAAAATAATAGAACACGGATAACGCAGATAACACAGATTAACACGGAAAATAATTAAAATGCTTCACTCGGATTTAACAGAAAAAATAATAGGTGCCTTTTATAAAGTTAATAATTCACTTGGCTTTGGATTTTTAGAAAAGGTTTATGAAAATGCTTTAAAGATTGAATTGCAAAAGTTGGGCTTTAATGTAAAACAACAACAGAATATTAAAGTCTACTATGAGAATAATCAAGTTGGAGATTATTATGCTGATTTATTGGTTAATGATTTGATAATAATAGAATTAAAAGCTGCTGAAAGTATTTGCGAGGAGCATGAAGCTCAATTGATAAATTATCTAAAAGCCACAAATATTGAAGTAGGTTTACTATTAAACTTCGGGAGGAAAGCAGAGTTCAAAAGGAAAATATTTAGTAATAATAAAAAATAAATTTTTATCTGCGGATATCTGTGTAATCAGTGTTATCTGCGTTCTATGGAGTTACTATGAATAAAATAATTGATTTAAGAAGTGATACAGTTACCAAACCATCCGAAGGGATGAGAAAAGCAATGTATGAAGCTGAAGTTGGAGATGATGTATACCAAGAAGA
>JAJRZB010000471.1 GCA_024275455.1 Bacteroidota bacterium
ATTATTGATTATGATAACTTGGAATACTTCCAAAAATATGTGTATAAAGATTTTGATCTAAAGTATTTGATTTTTGTTACAAACCAATATGGCCCTGATAAAATAAGTGTTTACGGATTTGTGGAAGAGAAATAATTAATTAAAAATTGAAGTCTTTATTAAAACATATTTTAATTTTTTTTACTGATTTAAAAATAAAATCTACTTGCCAAAAGATTATAGTAAAATCGATTGTTTAATTTGTCCTTTTGGGTAATTGTTTATTGAAATTTAATTAGTTGCATCTTGAAAATAACTCATTAAATTAACACTGGGGAAATGATATCAATGTCTTAATTACAAATTAATATTTTCGAAAATAGTTACTATGGATGTATTAAAAAAAATAAAACCGTTAATTTGGTTCTTACTCTTGTTAACGGTTATATCATGTAGTTCAAGCACAAGATATCAAATTCTATCTACCTTGTTTGATGGAGTTCCTGACCCAAATGCTAAGCAAAAAGCACTTACAGATTCTCTCTCAACAGATTCATTAAATATTAATGAAGTAAAAACACCCAAATTTGTTGCTGAACAAGTATTTGTTTATCATCCTCCTTATCAGAATAGATCTTGCACTAATTGTCATAATATCCAGAAAGGGAATGAACTAATTAAGTCTTTACCAGAACTTTGTTACGAATGCCATGATAGCGTAACTGAAGAATATAAATTTCAACATGGTCCGGCGGCAAGTGGTAATTGCAATGAATGTCATAGTCCGCATTTATCAAAAAATGAATATTTGCTGCTACGTAAAGGAAATGAACTTTGTCTGTATTGTCATAATTCAGAGGATATATTTAAAAACAAAGCGCATTTTGCTGTTGATGAATATACATGTATAGATTGTCATAATCCACATGGCGGAAACGACAGATTATTACTTAATTATTAGAATGAAAATATTTAGTAAAATAATTATCGTTAATATGGTTATAATAAGCAATGCTTTCTGTTTATTTGGCCAAGAATCAAGAATCCCTATTAGATTTTGGGGACTTCAATCAATAAGAGGTCTTGTTGGTATGGAAGCCGAATATAAAGAACAAAGCATTCAACTCCGTTCAACTTATTCTGATAACTTACATTCAACTGTTTTAGTTGGAAAACTTCAACTTAGTTCACAAAGCTATTTTTATCATCCCAATTTAATGACTCTTGAAACAGAAATGGAATATAACCCGGGAACAAGAAGAGATATTTATTTAGTAATTCCGGATCGTACGGATACAAATACAGGGGAACTAGTAAGAGGCTTACTAACTTTCTTCCGAACACAGCCTTTAAGTTTAACAGGTTTTGCTAATTTTAACCATCTTTTTACTAATAGAGAATTAACAACCAATGTAGAAACATATAGCACAGTCCTTGGAGGAGGAATAATATACAGAACAAAGATTGCACCAATTAGTGTTACTTATCAAAAAGAAAAAACCGATCAACGGGAGCTTCAGACTGATAGGAAATATTTAACCAACAGAAAAAACTTAAGAGCAAATACAAAAATTTCTTTTACCAAAAATGACAATAATAAATTAACCTATACTTTTGATGACTATGACCGAGAGTATTATTCAACATGGAGAGTAAAAAACAAAATTTCCAGCTTAAATTTAAATAGTATTGTTAATTTTGATTCTGCAAGAAGCTATACATTAAATTCCGGCATTTATTACTCGGTGAATAGAGGAAATTTTAATTATGATAGGTTACAAATTAATGAGAATTTGAATCTCAAATTACAAAGCAATTTTACCTATTCGGGTAATTATCAATATTTTAATTTTTATCAGAAAGAATTACAAACTTCTCAGCAAACTATTGTCAATCGTTTAGAACATAGGCTTTACAAAAGTTTACGTACTCATATTTATTATGAATACTTTAATTCTAACCAGACCTTTTCCGAAGAATTATGGAACACAGGTGGAATCGGGATTAATTATAAAAAAAGAATTCCAACCGGGCACTTAAGTTTATCTTACGAAATAAGAAGACGAAGTGTTGATAGAAATAATTTAGCCGATAAAATTAGAGTTGTTAATGAAGAAATAAATCTCAGTAATGATGAGTTTACATTATTACTTAATCCATATGTTGAAATTAATAGCATAGTAATTACTGATGAAACAGGAACAATTATATATAAAGAAGGTTTAGATTATTTAATAATCCAGAGAGGTGAATTCATTGAAATTCAAAGATTACTCGGCGGATTAATAACTAACAATACAAAAGTATTTGTCAGTTATTTAGCCGAAAGTCAACCATCATATGAATATGGATTAACTACTAATGTCTTTTCATCAAGGATCTCTATTTTTTATAATCTACTGGAATTTTACTTCAGAATTAATGAAAACAATTATAGCAATGTAGTTGGAGCAGATGCAAAAATATTAAAAACCTTTTCACAAAGAGTTTATGGTTCAAAAATTAATTATAGTTTTTTTACTGCAGGGGTTGAAATTGATGACTATAATAGTAATATCATTCCTTACAAATCTCAAAGATATTATGTAACTCTCAATAATAGAATAAGTAATAATTTTTTTACATCTATTACAGGAAATTTAAAGTTTATAAAATTACTGGATGATAACGAAGATCAGAAATTCCACAATGTATCCGGAAGACTAATCTACAGCATAACCAGCAAAACAAGTTTTAATCTTGAAGCAAGTTACCGTTTTCAAAAGGGTCGTGGTCTTGATTTAGATCTTAGTATTGTTCGCGGAGAACTTAAAACACAATTTAGAGCAACCTATTTAATAATTGGTATAGAAAATTATAACCGTAAATACATCGGGGAGCAAATAGATTATTTAGGTGGTTTTATCCGGTTCGAAAGAAAATTTTAAGGAGACAAAAATAAAATGAGAAAACTAACATGTATGTTTATTTTAAGTTTTTTATTTCTTAATTATTCTTCTATCTATTCACAAAGTAATGATGAAACATCTAACTGTACAAGTGCCGGCTGCCACGAAAGTTTTATTAAAAAATCTTTTGTTCATCCGGCAATGGAAGATGGATGCGAGACTTGCCACGAACAACAAAACAATAATCATCCTGATAAAAATGGAAATGAATTTGAACTTGTTGATACCGGCTCAGATTTATGTTAAACATGCCATGAAGTTGAAGCAACTATGAAAATTGTTCATGTCCCTTTTGAAGACGGAGAATGTATAAGTTGCCATTCACCGCATAGTTCTAATTTAGAATTTTTACTTAATGCTGAAAACCAAGGCGATTTATGCGAAACATGTCATGAAGTAGATGTAGCTGAAAATAAATTTAAACATGGACCGTTTGGAAGCAACCAATGTACAAGTTGTCATAACGGTCACCAGTCAAACATTAATTCCTTACTTGTAGAATTACCTCCTAACTTGTGTTTCCAATGTCATGAAGAAAGAAAACAAGATCAAGAGTTATCAAATATTCATCC
>JAJRZB010000472.1 GCA_024275455.1 Bacteroidota bacterium
CAATATTTCTTTGCCTTTCTGCTTTTGAAGTGTCTCTTTTAATCTGTTTCTAATTTTTGTTTTTGCCGAAAAAGCAGAATTATTTTTGTCGGAATTTTTATTAGAGTAATAAACATCCAACTCTTTAAAATATCTTTTAAAGACAAGATCGGAAATAAAAGTAAAATTAGGAGTTAGATCATTGTTAAGAAAAATTTTATCCATTTGTTTTTCTAATAAGCCAAGGAATTTTTTTCTTGTCGAATCATTTCTGGGGGAGAAATTTTTTGGCGAGGGCACATATTTTTCATCCAAATAATAGGGGTTTTCTTTGTCTTCAATTAATTCGTTTAAAGGTTTATCGTTTAAAATATCTGCCCAATAAACAAGTTCGAACTTTGGAGTAAATTCCAGTTTGTTTATTTTGGCCAAGCCTTCGCACATAGCTTCAAGCCACCATTTTTCGAGTGTTTCTTTTGGCGGCTTGTTTCCGAGTCCGTGAATACCGATAATAATTTTAGACATTTTAAGTAGAGTTTATTTTACTAACACTAAATCTAATGGAAAGATATCAGCCGGTCAATTTAGTATTTATTTAATTGTTCTTTTAACCATTCCGCTCTATCGGTTGTAATTGCGTTAATTCCCCAATCTGTTAATTTTTGTGCATGAACAGGATTGTTGACTGTCCAGACATATAAAAATAATCCGGCAGATTTAACTTTTTGTGCAAACTTTTCGGTCAACAATTTTCCCGCCCAAACATTTAAGCCGTCTAACTTTCCTAACTTTACCTTTTTTATTAATGTATTAACAGAAGGACTTATTAGTCTTGTATACCAGGTATAATCGAGGTCTGCAAGGTAAAGAGCTTTATTTTTTGGGAACAGTTTTTTGGTTTCAACGATTGTTAAGTAATCGAATGAAATAAATTCTATTTGATTAGTTTCAAGTTTTGAGTTTTCAATATCATTTTTTAGATGAGGAAGAATTTCTCTGCTCGATTTTATTTCAATTATCAACTTTTTGTTTGTCGGTATTGTTTCCAATACTTCTTGTAAGGTTGGAATTTTTTCACCTTTCCATTTTTCGTTTTTCCAAGAACCTACATCCAACTCTTTTAGTTCCTCTAAGGTTTGCCGACTTACTTTTTTGTTTATTCCGGCAACTCTTTTTGTGTGCGGATCGTGAATAACTACTACTCGATTGTCTTTTGAAAGATGCACATCAATTTCAACGGCTTCTGCACCTCTTTCCCAAGCCAAATTTACAGAGGCAAGTGTGTTTTCCGGTGCATCATACGATTCACCTCTGTGAGCTATGATTTTAGTGTTCATTTAATTATAAATAACTTGTATAAAAAATTATCTTCCGTAAAAGTAAAAACATTATTAACTAAAAGTATCGGTAATGTTACAATCGGATTATTATTTTAAAAGTTTTCTTGTACTATATTTTTAACTTGACAAATAAATCCAAACATATTACATTACAACGGACTCAATAATTTAAGTTTATTCTGCTTTATAATAAATAAAACAATTCTTAAACAAAATTAGCGAGGTTGAATATGCGAAATACTTTTACTCAAAATACCCTCCCCATGTCCGATTTAGTTTTTTATTATTAGTTATAACTTTGCAAACTATTCTAAACCCTAAATTATTTTCTCAGACTGCAAATCCACAAGCTGGAGATACAGAAATTGTTGTTCAAACATGGGGCTTTGATTCAAACGACCAAATTAGATTTACTCTCAGACCGGTTGGTGAGGCATATTATTATGGAGAAAGGGACTGTGAATATGTTATTGAAACTATGGACGATGCTATACATAATATCACTGGCCAACATACAGGTTTTTTATATTATTACACAATTGATCATGAGCAGTCATTGACGAGTGATTATGAATTTATCTATGGTTTACTGGAGATAAAAGCTGAATGGTTAAATCACCCTGGGATTAGTAGTTATTTTTATTATGATGTTAGAGATGTTCAATATTATGGTAATTGCAGTCAGGCATCTGAGTATTTCCAAGATATTTATTTACGATATGATAAAAATAGTAATAATCCTTTGCTTTGGTTGTATACAGGGCCTGAAGGTTCTATGGATTGGGATTTACCTCCATCAGAATCAATTGGTTGGGAAACTATTAATAGTGGTGAAAATGACTACCAGACATATTGGGAAATTAGAGGTATAAGTCACCGTCCACTTCCTCCAACGGTACCATTAGATTTTAATGTAGCTGGTAACCCCGGTCAACATCCACAATTGAAC
>JAJRZB010000473.1 GCA_024275455.1 Bacteroidota bacterium
ATGTTTTGGTTAATGCTAAGCGCACATTGGTAGCTGGTTAGTTCAAAATCTTCCGTTGTACTTGTTATATATATTCTTATCTCTTTAGAATTCTCCCCTACTTTTTCTCCTCCGGTTATTTCCATTTTATATCTTGGTTGCGAATGGAGAGTTATTGCGGTAAATAATAAAAAAAATAAAAAAAACTTTTTTGTTTTTATATTGATATAAAAATTTGTAAGTTTAAAGTGCATTACAAATACTCCCATTCCTTTTGTTAATGCAATTAAGGGCTAACAAGTTGCCGCTTGTTAGTCCTTTTTATTTGTTCATTCCTTTTGCTTCTTTAAAGCTGAATACCTAGTCCAATATTAGTGCCAATGTGATGTTAATCACAAAAGTACTTTCTTGTATTAAAAATCAAGTTATTGTAAAAAATGTCTCATTTTGTTCTTCATTTAATAGAACAAATGTACATTTAACTTTATTAATTTGGGACATAGCAGGTAAATAAGAGATAGGGTTTTCTTTGGTGTGAAAAAAAACAAATCTGAATAGGTTTTTAAGATGAAGAAAGAAAACAAGATTTAATTTAACTAATCAACAGCAACTGGTTCCGAACTTTTAATTGCTAAATGATTTCTATGTTCAACAACTATAAAATAGTTTCCAGAAGCAACATTAAATCTTAGTGGACTTTTTCCATCTATGTCAACAATATAACCATCTGATTTAACAAATCCCGCTCCCTTTGTAACTTGGCACACTATTAAAATTTGTTCTAAGAGAAACCAAGATCCAATCAATATTCTGTGGGTGCATTTTCATATGATAAATTCCATTTTTATTAATAGTCTAGTCAAACTCATTATTTAATATTGTAATATCTATCCATATATTGACCCTAATTCAACAACTTCCCTAACCCGGTTATAAAGTTTCATTTCAGAATTCCAATTGGTAAAAAAATATTCGTACTTTAACAACAGTTCTGCAAATTAAATATTTATTTTCTGAAGCGAATCCAACAATTGTATTACTATAATTGCCATACGGATATAAATAAGCGTAAACATACTCAATGTTATTGTTTTTATAAGTTATGGGTAAATCTAAATTATGCAATGATATCATCTTTTGATCCCTACTTCAGATTCAGTATCTGGGTAGGGAGCTTCAACATGAGTTTTACTATGAGAATCAGTCTCTACTATACCAGAATCTAATTGTAATTGAATTTTTTGCCAAGTATCATTATCATATCTGATGAGGTTTAAAATTCGGACAAAGTATTTCTCCGGTAATAATTTTTTAAATATGGAAACCTTAATATCCTACCGGTTATTCTTTCTGAGAGTGTAATAAAAGATTGAATATACATATCTAACCTTAATTCTATAAACTCTTGCCATTTTTTGGAAGTTCTAAATCATTTCGAACAATATCAGAAAGAATTTTTAAATGTTGATAACTTACATTGCTTAATAGTAATATTTGTTATTTTATGTTGTATTTGACTTTAATATTACTGAAAGTACCTGGTACTAATGGTGATTTATCCCCTTTAGTTAAAAGATGTTTTTTATATCCCAAGTCTTTCATAAATTTCATAAGTGGGAAAGGAATCATTCTAAACAGAGTTGTTAAAACCCGAATTATCTTTTCATCAGTTTTTGTAAAAATCTGATTTCTATCATCTTTGTTTTTGAAACTTGTATTTTTTTTATAAGTTATATTTAACATATCTTTTTCAAATTGCAGTCCAATTTTATCACAAATTTTTTTTATTTCATTTTCAGAATTTTTTTTCAAGTTTTCATAACTAATTAATATTGCCTTCTTCTGTTTTTCAATATTATGAATTCGTTTTTCATCCAATATATAGATGTAAATTTGCCTTAAAAATAAATACAAGGATTTTTTACCATTTCGTCTTTCAATGAAAATTTTTAAAGTTGATTTTATTGTATGTATAGGCTCTCTTTTAATTAGTAAAACATGTGCATTATTAAAATATTCCAAAACATTTTCTGCCAATATGGGAGACGTTTTTTGTAACCAATATTTTTTATTTTCTCTTATGGCACATGTTTCCATAACAAATTTAAATATGTCAAAGAAATCAGTTGGTCTTGGAGAAAGTTGATAAAAAATTTCTTTGTTAAGTTTAGTTTGTTTAAAGAAATTCGAAGCTGACCATAATTCGATGAACCCTACATAATCATCCGGTTGCGTAATATCAAATTTTTTTTGTATAATACCAAAGAGATTTGTTTCAACAATACCATCATCAAGTTCTGTTTGAACACCATAAATTTCTGGATGATTACAAAGAATATTAGATAACCATTTTGTACCTGAACGGTTCATACCTACAATAATTATAGGTTGTATATTCTTTTTATGCGAGCGAGAAAAAGATGGTTCAATTAAAAGAGTTTTATTATTCATTTCTTTGGGCCCAATAAAATTATATATATAGAAATTAGAATGTTTTATAATGAATTATTTTCCTAATCACAATTACAGTTTAATAAACAGTCTGGTTAAATGTAAAATTTATTGATTAAAGCAAAATTTTATTCATTTTAATTAATATGCAGAACTACTAATACTACCCCAAAAACTAAAATAATAGTAGGAAAAGTGACTAAGATGCTTGTTTTATATAAACAAATACCACTTTTCAGATGAATAAACATACAAAACTTATAATAAATAAAACAAAAAAAACACACATTCCTTTACCGAACAAAATTAACACAATATGCATGTTTATCATTAATAATGAAATTTCTGAATAAATTAGACTAGGTAAAGAGTTAAATAATCTGTTATCAAGTCTATCCGGTAAAAATAGACTTTTTAGTTTTGATTTATTATAAAGTGTGTTAACACTCCAAATACTTATTTCAGAACAACTGCTCGATAGAATTAAACATTATAAAGGAGAGGTTTTTCTAATAATAATTTTATTTAGTTGACTGAAGAAATATGATATTAAAATAGAAACAGGAAGTAAAATAAATAATTTCATTAAAATACTTTTTACTAGATAGGCAGCAGACATGTAAGATATTGTAATTTCACTAATAAA
>JAJRZB010000474.1 GCA_024275455.1 Bacteroidota bacterium
AAGGATAAGATCAAAGTTTTGTATCAAATAGTAGTTAAAAATTACATCAATTAATCTAAGGAGAAATAGCATGAAACAAATAATTAAAATATCTGCAATGATAATTACAACCCTTTTCTTTTTCCTAAATACAACTGCAGCACAAGAAAATCATTACTATACAATAACGACTTGGAAAATGACAGTACCGGAAGACGGCAGCAATAAAGAATTAAATGAATTATTTAAAGAATGGAAAGATAAAATTGTTGCGAAAAATGATAAGATTATTAGTGAGAAAGTTTTAAGACATACAATGGGAAGTGATAGTAGAGATTGGATAATAATTACAGAATATGCAAGTTGGAATGATATTGGAGCTGCTAATGAAATTCAAAAGAAATTAATAAATGAAGGATGGAAGAGTAAAGAAGAACGTCAGAAGTATTTTAAAACTTTCGGTAAATATGGAAATATGCATAGTGATGAAATTTATACAAGTCTTAAAGGTTTATCTAAATAGCATAATATAAGCGGAGGTCAACTGTATGGAAAAGTTTAATAAAAAGAATTTATGGTTCTTTGGAATAATAGTTTTCAGTACTCTTCTATTATTTAACTGTGAACCCGAATCTTCATCAGATAAAGGAATTTTTGTAAAAGCAAATTCACAGATTGAAGCCGGCCGTTATTTAGTAATTATTGGTGGATGTAATGACTGCCATACGGAAGAATACGCAATGAGAGAAGGCAACATTTCTGAAAACAATTGGTTGACCGGTTCGGTAATAGGGCATCGTGGACCTTGGGGAACAAGTTATGCCAGTAATCTGCGACTTCTTGTTCAAGACTTGGAAGAAGACGATTGGGTTAATCTTGTGAAAACCCGTACTGCACTTCCGCCGATGCCTTGGATGAACATTAATAAAATGAATGAAATAGATTCTAGAGCTGTCTACAAATATATTAAATCACTTGGAGCAAAGGGAGAAAAAATGCCGGAAACGGTTCCTCCTGATCAGACACCAAAAACTTTGTATATATCATATATACCTCAAAGTACAGAAGTAAATAACTAAATAATGTTGTAAATAATTTAATGTCAAAGGAGCAATAATATGAAAAAGATAATAAAAATATGTTTAATAGTTACTTTTTTAATAATAGGAAATTTTAACAACACTAATGCTCAACAATGGAGCAGCGAACAAAAGGATGTTTGGGCCGGTATTGAAAAATATTGGGAAATATCTACAAATAACGATGCAGACGGATTTCTATCATATTTTGATGAAAGTTATATTGGCTGGAGTTATCAATCGAAGGTACCTCAAAGTAAATCGAATACAGCAAAATGGATAAAAAATGATTTTAAGAATAATGCAACTATTCTTTACACGCTTACTCCAATTTCTATTTGGGTTAAAGGTAATTTCGCATTTGCTAATTATTTCTATTCTCAACTGAACAAAAACAAAAAGACCGGCAAAGATGATCCGACAACCGGGAAATGGACTGATATTTTAATGAAGAAAAATGGTAAATGGATGCTTGTAGGTGATCACGGGGGAAGGACATCTAAGAAAAAATAATACCTCACGAAAATATTGAAATAAGTAGATTTTTTTATGGAGTCTTTTGTATGAGTTAAAAATGTTTAACTACCAATACTTAATACTCCATTTTTTTAACAGTTAAATAAATGATAAATGAAATTTAAATTTTTTTGTATACTTAGCTTAATAATAATATTTTCATTTTATATGTAATAATCTGTTAGAATTGTACAACATGAGGAAGTTGCTTGTATTGCTTTTAGAGATAAAAAATAAATAGAGTATAATATTTTACTATATGTAAAGACTTAAACACTTTTGATTATTTTCTAATTAACTAGTAATTCGTACACTAAGGAATTATTGCTAATTCACTAAACTTACATACTGTGAACATAATGAAAAAACTTTCTAATAAACAAACGGAAACCCTTCGATAAA
>JAJRZB010000062.1 GCA_024275455.1 Bacteroidota bacterium
ACCAATTTTTGTTTTTCTTCTTTTTCCTTATCTTCCAATTCAAATTTTCTAGAAACAAAAAAAGCTGCAACAAAGCCAAGACCAAAGAAAGTAATAATAAATAGAGGAATAAATCCTTCACTAAACCCTGCGTCTTTTATTAAAATTGCAATTCCAATACCCAGACCGGCAAGAATTGTGGTAACTCCAATTTTTAACCATGTATAAGGATTCCTTTTGGATTTGAATAATTCAGCAATTTGTTCCGGAGTCATTCCTTTGTCAATCATCATCTGTCTTTCTCTGGATCTAAAATAAATAAATGTTACTAAAATAAGACCGGTAACTAAAAACATTATAATTGGTATAAAAACCGCAACAACTTCTTCTTTCATAATAATCTCCTTTTTGTCCCAGCATAGTTGTTCTTACCAAGCCGGATTTGTTTCCAATAAAGATTTTGTCCAATCAAGCCGGACCTGTCCCGGCGTAGTTTCTGTTTAACGAAGCCGGACTATTTATTTTGTTTATTTTACTTTTCAATTCTTAAGACTAAAAAAAAGTAAAATGGTTACACACTTTTTAAAATATTTTTATGTAACCTTTCATTTGTAAAATAGTCTAAAGTTTTACAATGAAAAATATATCTGATAATGAAATAATTGACTCGGTTTTAAGCGGAAATGGATCCGATTATAGTTTAATAATAGAAAGGTATAAGGACAGAGCTTTTTCATTGTTGAGCAATATGTTAAAAAATAAATTAGATGCAGAGGAAGCTTTGCAGGATAGTTTTATAAAAGCTTTTCGTTCATTAAATGCTTTTAAGAAAGAGTCTAAGTTTTCTACTTGGTTTTATAAAATTGTTTATAATACTGGATTGACTGTTGCGACAAATAAAAAACGTAAACTTCAAATACAAATGAATTCCATTGATGATGTTTACAATTTAAAAGATGAAGACAATGAAACTTACGCAGCATCTGAAAATGCTAAAGATTATATTATTAAAATGGTTGATAAATTACCTGTAAGAAACGCACTGGTTTTAATCCTTTTTTATATGGATAATTTATCACTAAAAGAAATAAGTGAAATCTTAAATATATCTTTGGTAAATACAAAAGTATTGCTGCATCGTTCAAGAAACTTATTAAGGGAACTGCTTTTGAAGCATAATTATCAAGAGGAAATATTATGAATAATAATTATGATGAACTATACAATAAATTTGTTGATAACGAACTGACCAATAAAGAGTTAGAAAAAATTAACGAGTTAATGGAATCGGATGAGAAATTTAGAATAGGATTAAAAACTCATAAGTTTGTACATAATTCACTTTTTGATATTCCTTTGGTTCAAGCCCCGCTTGAAATTACTTCGAAAATTATGGGACAAATTGCATCAAGTCTTTCAGATAAGTATAAGAAGCACTATTTCTTTAGAGTGATTCTTGCAATATTCGGTATTTCATTTCTTATTTCAATTACTATGTTTGTTATGTATTCTGTCAATATTCCCAATAGTTCGGAAAGTTTTGGCTTTTTGGAATTGATTAAACCTTATACAAAAAATATTATTCAGCAAATAAGCAAAATGTTAAAAAGTGATTTGGTAAAATCTATTAGCGGATTGTTTAGCTTTATCATTCTTTTGATCTTTTATTTTACGATAAATGAGCATAAGAATTTTAAAGATAGGATTAGTCAATTTTAATTTTTTATAAGTTATTAACTTTGTTTACTCACCGTTTATTGTTTTAAATTAGATTTTTTCTAAAATATTTAATAAATCTTTCCAAACGGCAAATATTCTTCACTTTAACTATCTTTACACATCCAAATAAATCAAAGAGAAAAATGAAAACTAAATCCGGATTTGTAACTATTGTCGGTAAGCCTAATGTTGGTAAATCTACACTTATGAACAAACTTCTCGGTGAAGAATTATCAATAAT
>JAJRZB010000475.1 GCA_024275455.1 Bacteroidota bacterium
ATCCCTTTAATTATATGTTTAGCTTCTGATCTTGGACAAGTAATTGTTAATATTATTGTAAATGCTGCTCACGCGATTGAAAACAAATTTCATGACTCTGACACTTTACAAGGAAAGATACTTATACAAACTAAAAATAAAAATGGTTTTGTTGAAATTATCATTTCCGATAATGGAACAGGAATGCCGGAGAAAGTAAAAAAAAGAATTTTTGATCCTTTCTTTACAACAAAGGAAGTAGGCAAAGGGACAGGACAAGGATTAGCAATTGCGTATGATATTATTGTTGATAAACACAAAGGAAGTATAGAAGTAGAAACAGAAGAAAATATTGGGACTACATTTATAATAAGTTTACCAACAGGAGATAAAGATGAAATAAAATAAATTATTGGTTAGGGGGAAAATTAACCAAATAATTTTAAGGATATAAAATGAAACTCAACGTACTATTTGTTGATGATGATGAAAACATCATCGGGGGAATTCGACGAATGATGTACCCTATGAGAAAAAAATGGAATATTTTATATGCAACAAGCGGTGCTTTAGCCTTGGCTGTATTAAGATAAGAACTTGTTGATGTAATTGTATCGGACATTAGAATGCCGGGGATTGATGGAACTCAGTTGTTAACACAAGTTAAAAACAAGTATCCACATATAATTAGGATTACCCTTTCAGGTTATGCTAATGATAATTTGGCTTTAAGAAATACTCGAATTGTTCATCAATCACTTGCAAAGCCATCTAGTGGCAAAGATATCATACGAATAATTGAACGAGCTATTCAACTACGTGAATCTTTAAATAACGAAGAACTTTTAAAATTTGTAAATGGAATTGACGAACTGCCAAGTTTACCAGAAGTATACTTGAAACTCGAAAAGGAAATAAACTCACCTAATTCTTCAATAGATCGAATTTCAAATATTATTACAACAGATCCGATAATTACAGCAAAAATATTACAACTTAGTAATAGTGCATTTTTTGGACTGCCCATGCACATTACAAATATAAAACAAGCTTTAAACTTTTTAGGAATTAAGATAATGCAAAATCTAGTTCTTTCCATAAAATTATTCAAATCTATTGATAGCGATAACCCTAATTCAAAAATTTTTCAGGAAGTATGGACCCATAGTAATAAGGTTGCCTTTTTAGCTAAACAGATTAGTGAAATGACAGATTTATCAAAAAATTTGAGTGAAGAATCTTTTTTAAGCGGATTGCTTCACGATATAGGTAAATTAATAATTTTAGAAAATATGAAAGAAACTAAATTTTCAGATCTTAATGAGTTGAAAGAATTTGAAACTAAAAGTCTGAACACAAATCATGCTGCTCTTGGAGCATACCTTTTAGGGATATGGGGGCTGCCTGATACTATTGTTGAGGCCGTTGCCTATCATCACAATACGGAACTAATTAATTTTAACGATAACACACCTTCTCTTTTTGTATTTGTTGCTGATAAAATTGCTAACAATAGTAACATTACTCCGGTAGAAATTACAAAAGACAATGTTAATGAGCTTATAGATAAATACGGAGAATCTTTTATTGAGGGGAAATAGCTAATGAAACCAAAAATTCTTTTAGTCGATGATGAAGATCATGTTCTTTCTGGGTACAGAAGAAACTTAAGACATAAATTTACTATTCTAACTGCTAACAGC
>JAJRZB010000476.1 GCA_024275455.1 Bacteroidota bacterium
ATTCAATTTACTTTTCTTTTCCAAAATTTATATCAACTTCCTTCGGGTTATCAATCCAATCGGCAACAAAAATATTAGTAGCTCTGGTTGGTTTTCCATCCGCTTGCCTGTTAGAAGCAAAAGCTAACTTTTTACCGTCAGGAGAGAACATCGGGAAAGCATCAAAAGTACCGCTGTGTGTTATTTGCTGTAAATTCTCTCCATTAATGTCAATCATAAAAATGTCAAACAATCTTCCGCCTTCTTTTAGAGAATGGTGATTTGAACAAAAAAGAATTTTTTTATCGGAAGGATGAAAGTACGGTGCCCAATTTGCCCCTGGTAAATTAGTTATTTGCTTTACATTATTTCCTTCAATATCTGCAACAAAAATATTTAATGCGGTAGGTTCAACTAAACCTTGAGCCAATAATTCTTTGTATTGAGCGGCTGCCTCTCCAACAGGTCTGCTAGCTCTCCAGACTATTTTTTTAGAATCGTGAGAAAAGAAAGCTCCGCCGTCATAACCTAATTTATCAGTAAGCTGAAGTAAATTCCCGGTTGCAACTTCGTATCTCCATAATTCCAAGTCACCGCTTCTGGTAGATGTAAATACAATATATTTGCCATCGGGGGAAACAGTTGCTTCTGCATCATAATACTCAGTACTGATTATTTTCTTAGGATTCGTTCCATCAGCATTAGCTTCGTAAATATTATATGTACTATAAATAGGCCAAACATACTTTCCGTTAACAAACATTTCTGTTTCAGGGCATTTTTCATCTGCTTCGTGAGTAGAAGCATAGACTACTTTTTTATCACCTTTCAAAAAGTAAGAACATGTTGTTCTGCCTTTCCCTGTAGAAACCAACCTATATTGCTCGCCAGACTTTAATGGTGAGCCATCTGCATTCATAATAAAAATTTGATCACATCCTTGGGAATTTATTTTATCCCAGTCACTTTGAAAAATTAGTTTTGTCCCGTCAAAACTCCAATAAGCTTCCGCATTATTGCCGCCAAAGGTTAACTGTTTAATATTTCTAAGATGAGACTCACCGGCAAATCTTAGAGAGTCATTTTCAGGAATATAATTTTGTTTGTTTTCTGTACATCCTGCTAAAATAAGAACGGTTATAATAATTATAGTTTTAAACATAAAATTCCCTTGGTAAATTAGTTAATTTTTAGATTTAGGTTTATGGACAAAAAGTAAATACAACCCCCATAAAATAAGGGGAATACTTAATAATTGTCCCATATTCAATACCATCCCTTGTTCAAATGCGGATTGGTTTTCTTTAAAGAATTCTATTATAAATCTGACCGAAAAAATTAATACTAAAAATAATCCCAACAAAAAGCCTTCTTTTAGCTTCTTATAAGATTTCTTATAAGTAAAAAAAAGAATAACAAAAATAGCAAGGTAAGACAGGGCTTCGTAAAGTTGAGTTGGATGCCTTGGAGTCATAGGATCGCTTACATAAGCATTAACAAACTTAAATGCCCAAGGTACATTTGTAGCTTTTCCAATAATTTCAGAGTTCATTAAGTTACCGGTTCTAATAAAGAAACCTGCTAAAGCAACTGTTATTACAACTCTATCCATAACCCATAAAAAAGATTGACCTACTTTCTTTTTAGAGTATAAATAAATGGATAGGGCAATTCCTATAGCGGCACCATGACTGGCTAATCCACCTTTCCAAGTTTTAAGTATTTCTAACGGATGACTTAAATAATAATCGGGGTTATAAAAAAGTGTATGACCTAATCGGGCACCTACTATAGTCCCGATAATCATAAACCATAAAAGATCATTTAGGTCTTTTTCGCTTTTCTTTTCTTGCATAAATATCTTATGCATAATCTGGAAACCAACTAGAAATGAAGCGGCAAATAATAAGCCGTACCAACGTACATGAATTGGTCCAAGACTAAAAATTTCGGGGTTTACATCCCAGGTAATCATATATTAAAAGTTTATTAGTTATAAATGAATTAGAAAATAAATTTAAGTAATAGGAAGGTAATAAACCAATAAGTTAAGTAGTTATTAAATCATTTTGAAGTTGGTTTTTTGCACTGAGAAATATTAAGGCTGACTCAATATTTCTCAGTGCAAATTTAGTGGAAAGGCAATAATTTATTTTACCCTTTTAATCACCACTCTTCTATTTTTCTTTCTACCGTTTTCCGTTGAGTTGGAAGAGGTCGGATATTTATCTCCTAATCCAACTACTTCGAAAATATCAGGCGAAACACCAGCAGAAACTAAATAATTAAGAACCGAATTTGCTCTTGCTGTAGACAAAGCTTTGATTGCAAAAGGACTTCCCGAATTATCCATGTGTCCTTCTATTTTCCATTTATATCCGGGATGCTTTTTAATTGTTTTTGCAATTTTATTTAATTTTTTTAATACCGAAGATTTTAAAGTAGCAGTTCCATCAGCAAAAGTTAATTCACCGCTAAGAAAAAATTCATTTGGTATCGAATTGTTTTTTGATTTTTTAGTTGGTTTATTTTCTTCAATATTTGATTGAATTTGTGTCTCTTCTTCATCAATTATGTGCATTTCGGGCAATTTATCAGGACATCCGTCTGTATCTTCAAAACTATTAAATGTTTCCGGTTTATTTGGGCATAAATCGTTTTCATCAAGAATTCCATCATTATCATTATCTAAATCAGGGCATCCGTCATCGTCCTGGAAACCGTCAAAATCTTCTTTTGTATCAGGACATTCATCATCTTTATCAAGTATTGCATCACCGTCATTATCTAAATCGGGACAACCATCATTATCTTGAAAACCATCAAAATCTTCTGCATCATTTGGGCAATGATCATTAACGTCTAAAATTCCGTCATTATCATTATCTAAATCTGCACAACCGTCATTATCTTGAAAACCATCAAAATCTTCTTTTTGATTTGGGCACTTATCACGAGAATCAATAATACCGTCGTCATCAGTATCGTTTGGCGCTTTTAGTTCTATTGCATAAGAAATTCCGATGGAAAATGTTGTGTAATAATCGTTGTTAGTATTTTTAACTATTAGATTATCAAGATGATCGGCATTAACAAAGTTAAATCCTAAAGAACCGGCAACTGATACATTATTGGATAAAATATATCGTAAGCCTAATCCGCCAATAAAATTAAGAGCTGTTTCATCCCTTACCCAAATATTTTGAGCTTCTAAAGTTACAAAAGGAACAATTTTTTCTCTGATTCTATAATTAGCAGAAATTCCGGTTCCTAATGAAATAATATCAGATTCAAATGTATTAATTGTATTGGAAATTAATCTTTGACCATTTAAAGTAGTATAGCCTGCTGATAATTTTAATCCCAAGGAGAAATCTGAATTTGAGTTAAAAAAATATTCTAAGGTTCCGCTTCCTTCCATTCCCAAATTAGAATTTGAGTAATCTGTTTCAGCTTTACTAAAGCCTCCGTTTAATCCGAGTACTATAGAGTTAGAAAAAGGATAGAATGTATTTTTCTGAGCAAAACTAATGTTAACCAGGTTAAAAGAAAAAAATAATATGAAAATTAAATTTATATTCTTTTGCATATTGTCCCTAAATGGTAATATGTACTAAAATATTGTACAATGTGACCTTTGTCAACTATTTAATAAAAGATATCATACTAAAGATAATAGAAATCTTATTATGAGACACTAAAATTTGCATAACCAATCTATGTTTCTTTAAGACCTTTATCTTGTCGTACTCTTCTGTTTAAAGCCTGTCTGGTAACACCAAGTAGTTGTGCCGCAATACTTTGATTATTATCTGTTCGTTTAAGCGCTTCTTCAACCAATGCACTTTGAACTTCTTTAAGTGTCGGTAATTTTTCTCCAAACTGAATTTTTTCTGATAGCGGGATTGCTTTCTGCTTAATTACCCTGCTTGAGCTTGGAGAAATATATTGCTTAAATTTTGTTAATGACATTATTTTAGATTTATGAGTTCCAACAGCATCGAATATCAATGATTGAAGCTCTCTAACATTACCGGGAAAATGATAAGTTGACAATAATGTAAAAAGCTCCGGTGGTACTGTAGGTTTTTTCTTTCCAAAATTTTTAGAAGCTTTTTCTAAAAAATAGTCAACTAAATATGGTAAATCGTCCAATCTTTCTCTTAGTGGAATTGGTGTTATGTGATGAACATTTAACCTATAAAAAAGATCCTTTCTAAATGAACCTTCTGCAACCATTGTTTCAAGGTCTTTGTTTGTTGCCAGAATTATGAGAGCATCGGTATATCTCGGATCATCCGAACCGATAGGATAATATTCTTTTTCTTGCAGAAGTCTTAAAAGTTTAACTTGAGACTGAAAATTCAAGTCGCCGATTTCATCAAGAAAAATAGTTCCGCCTGCAGCTTTTTCAAGTTGTCCCTTTCTATCGTGAGTAGCATTTGTAAAAGAACCTTTTTTATGTCCGAAGAGAGTATCGGAAAACATTTGATCATCCAATCCTGCAATATTGGTTGTTACAAACCTTCCGGGTCGTTCACTTAATTTATGGAGCGCTTGTGCAATTAATTCCTTTCCAACTCCGGTTTCACCAGTAATAAGTATTGGTTCCGTAGTTTTTGCAATTGCCTCCATATATTGAAACATCGATTTCATTTTAGGATTTTGAGTAACTATCTCTTTGAAGACTTCGGGCTTATCAATTTCGTTAGTAAAAATTCTACTTTTTAATGTGTGATTTTCTTCTTTTAATCTTTGAATTTCAAGAATTTTGTTTACGGTATTTATTAGTCTGTTATTTTCAACCGGTTTGGTTAGATAATCAGTTGCTCCTAATTTCATACAATCAATTCCTGTTTCCAATTCGGTATCTCCTGTTACAATTATAACCGGAACATCAGGGTATTCAGGAAGAATAGTTTCCAAAAGTTCTTCGCCTCTTATATACGGCATCGAAAGATCAAGCAGTATTAATGAAATTTTACTTTCGCGTAATATTTTTTCTACATCTCTGCTATCATTGCAAAGAATTGTATTGTTTATTCCATGTTCATTTAGTGTTAGATCAAACGAGTGTAGAAGATTTATTTCATCATCCACTAACAGTATTGGATATTTTGGTGTTTTCCTTTCGTTCATATTTTTTTATTTTTTTTCGTTATTGGAATTGAAAGAATTGCTGTTGTTCCTTTATTTGGTTCCGATTCGAATTTTAGCGTACCGTTATGCTGAGTTATTATTTTTGATGTAATTGATAAACCCAATCCTGTTCCTCCGCTGTTTCTTTTTGTTGTAAAAAAAGGATCGGTAATTTTTCTAATTAGACCCGGTTTTATACCTTTACCTTCATCGGAAACTTTAATTGTTATCCAATTACAATTTTTATTTATATCAATTTTAACAGCTTGTTTTCTGTTTGTAAGTGCTTGACAACTGTTTTCAATCAGATTAATTAACACTTGCTCTAACTTTTGTTTATTACCTTTTACTATCGGTGGATCTTTGGAATAAGTTACCTTAAAAATATCTGTTGATTTAGAAATTAGATTTGAGGTTAAGTTAGCCGATGCTTTCACAACTTCATTCAGATTTACTTCTTGATTAAGTCCGGCAGTATCTTTTCTGGCAAAACTTTTTAAGTCTTGAACAATTGTTTTTATCCTTTGCGAACCATCATGAATTCCGTTTAATAAAATCGGCATCGATTTTTTTATTTTGGAATATTTTAAATGATTACCAACACTAAAATCACCATGTTCTTTGTAATACTCATCCAAAATAGGTTCAATATTTTCCCAAATATTTTTTATTATGGGAGCATTTAGAATTACAAAATTATTCGGATTATTTATTTCATGGGCAACTCCGGATACTAGTGTGCCTAAAGCAATCATTTTATCTGCTTGCATTAGTTGTTCTAATTGATATTTTGCTTCAATTTCCGCTTCCTTTTTTTCTGTTACATCTAAAACAACACCTTGTAAATGAGTTACCGAGTCATTTTCTCCTAGTCTTACATAAAGGTGTGAATCAACCCATCTGATTTCTTCTTTTTTGTTAATTATTCTGTAATGAAGTTTTAATCTTTCTTTTCCGGAGTTAATTTTTTCTGATATTTTAGTTAATACTTTTTCAATATCATCTTTGTAAATAATATCTAAAAAACTTAGTTTTTGAGAATAAAACTCTTCTGGAGTGTAACCGAATTGCTTAATATTATCTGTAACAAATTCTACAGTGTAATTTTTATCAACTGCCCATAAAAAACCGATTGTAGGACTCTGATTGAAAATATAGGATAATTCTTCATATTTGATATAAGATTCGTTTAAGGCAAAATTTGTTTCTCTTAAATTTGTGATATCTAATTTGGAGGCTACAAAATTTGTTATATTATTTTCAGAATCGAAAACAGGACTTATTGTAATGTGCTCATGGTATAATTTCCCATTTTTTTTCTTGTTAATTAATTCCCCTTCCCAAACTTTTCCGGAAGTAATAGTTTTCCACATTTTAGCATAAAACTCTGGAGAATGTTTTCCAGATTTTAAAATTCTGGGATTTTGACCAATAGTTTCTTCAAAAGTATAGCCTGTAAGTTTTGTAAAAGATTTATTTACCCATGTAATTACACCGTTTTTATCGGTAATTACAATTGTATTATGTGAAAAATCGAGGGCTTTTTTTTGAATATTTATTATTTGGTTACACTTTAAATTATGCTCTTTAAGTTGCTCTAACTCACTTTTTAAAGTTTCATTTTCTTTGGTTAGTTGGTATATATTTTGGGAACTATTTTGCATATAAATTTTTTTAATATTCTACGTTTATAATCGAATTTTTATATTCTTTTTTAAGATATTGGCACTATTGGAATGTCTTTTATAAGGGATACATTTGTTGTTAATTACTTTTATCATTAGTATTTTGCAGATTGTTAATAAATGAATAAATATAAATTCTTAACAAACCAATAAAAAACCTTATGAATCAAATGAAAAAACAATTACCGCAACCTTTAAAGATACTTCTTAAAAAAAGGTTAAATCTAATTTTAGAAAGAAAATGGTTCGTTCTTGGTTTCTTAGGACTTGGTTTATTAATAGCTCTTGGTATTTCCTTATTAATGCCAAAACAATATAGGGCGGTTTCCAGTATTAGTTTTAAATACAATACGGTTTATAGTCCTTTATTAACTAATGGCGGGTCTTTAGATAATGAACTAAGAGCATTAACATCTAAAAAAGTTTTATCCAAAGCCAGTAATAAGTTATTGAACAATAATTTTAATGTTACTGAAGCTCAATTACTTAATATAATTACACTTCAGCAAGATCAGGCATCAACTTCGATTATTGTTTCTGCTATTACAGATGATGCTGAAAAAACTGCTAATGTTGCCAATGCTATTGTAACCAGCTATTCCGAGGTAAGTGAAATAAAGAGTAGAGAAGCATACTTAAAAACTTTAAGATCGTTAAATGATAGAATTAAAGAGGTTCAAAAAGAAAATGCTGTTCTTCAGGCTGCACAGCAAACTGCTCCTAGCGTAAGTCTGAATATTAATGAAGAAAGATTAGTGACCAGATTAACAGAATTAGAAACAGAGTTGGAAAGTATTGAGATAGATAATCAATTTTATTCTGCGCAACTTCAGTATTTGCAGAAATTATTGGACAACAAATATCCATTAATTAGTGCTAAAATATTAAATATCTCAAAAGCAGATATGGGAAACAGCCAGCTTATTGTAGAAAGATTAGAAGCGAAAGCAAATTTATCAGAGGTTGTTTCAAAATTGAGAAATTTTAGTATAAGCTATCCTTGGACAGAAAATATTGATATAAAAGATTTACCAAAATTAAAGCAGAATTTTAATAGAAGGTTAACCGTTTACTTAAAAAATTTAGTTAAAGAAAATAACATACCGGAGAGTGATTTTCTCAATCAATTGGTTATAAATTTGTATGATTTACAAATGAAAGTAAGTTCAATTGATTTATCAAAATCAATTATTTTTAATTTGTTAAACGGATTAGAAGAACAATTCAAATCGATACCTTTTGCTAATTTAGATAATGTTAGGCAGGTTCGTTCGGTAAGATTTCAGAATAAACTTTTAATTAAATTAAAATCGAAAGAAGTTAAATTAAAGGAAAGGGAAAAAGAGTTTTTTGCCGAAACCGATTCAATAATTAAGGCAGAAACACCCGGCAGTTTTTTTAGTCCAAATATTCCCTTGAATTTATTTTTCGGAGCGCTTGCTGGCCTTATATTAGGTGTTGTTCTTGCGTTAACTACAAAACAGAAAGAATTAGAATATATTACAAGAGTTGAAGATTTAGAAGAAGCCGGATACAAAATAATTTCTCAAATACCAACTTTTCCTACAGGTGGATCGTTATTATTATCTTCACAAGAAGAAAAAAATAAAACTAAAACCGATCCGAATATTGTAAAATCTTTTCTGGGCATAGAAACATTCTTAAAGTACGGGAATTTGGATAAACCACTAAATACAATTATGGTTTCAAGTGGTTATCAGGGGGAAGGAAAAAGTGTGGTTGCCTCTAATATTGCTATTACACTTGCTAACCAGGGCAGCAAAGTTTTATTGGTAGATTCAGATCTTAAAAAACCTAACTTAAATAAATTTTTTAAAGTAAAATCAACTCCATCCCTCGCCCATTATCTTTTTAGAAAAAAAGAGTTAGATGAAATAATACGTTCAACACATTTTAGAAATTTAGATTTAATTACCTGCATCGAATTTCCTCAAAATCCGGCTGTTATAATTACATCCGAAAGAATGAAAAATTTTATGGAAAAAGTAAAAAATGATTATGATTATGTTGTTTATGATACTGCATCATTATGTGATCTAAAGGAAACTGCGAAAATTGCATATCGTGTTGATGAAATAATATTAGTTGTTAGGGCTAATAAAACAAAATATTCAGAACTCTCTTATGCCGAACAGTTACTTGAAGAGGTAGGCATTACAAATTTTAATGTTGTTCTAAACCACATAAAATCATAAACTTATTTTATTAAATATATTAAATTTGTTTATTTTATATACAAAATGTTTTTTAGTGCAGAAAACTATATTATATGCTTTTCATAAACAATAACAATAAACTTATTTTTTTAACTAGTTAAATTAATATATGACTTATCTACTTGTTTTTTTTACAAGTCTGATTACAACAATTTTTTTAACACCATTTTTTATAGATTTTTTAAATAAGACAAAAATTGTTGACCAACCTGGTGGGAGGAAAATCCACACAAAGGCAATTCCACGCATGGGAGGTTTAATAATATTCTTTATTGTAATTGTAATGTTAAATGCTTTTGTTGAAGATTTTGATTCTATTAAATTAATTGTTATTTCTGCTACAATACTTGCCTTTTCCGGAATTATAGATGATGTATTAGGTCTGGATAACTTTATTAAATTTGTTGTTCAAAATATTTATGCTATAATTTTAATCTATTACTTAGAGCAGCATTATACCTATGTGAAGGTTTTTGGTATAATGCTTAATAGTCAGTGGGATTATTTAATATTACTGCTTTTCATTGTTGGAACAATTAATTCAATCAATTTTTTAGATGGGCTTGACGGATTAGCCAGTGGTTTTTCCATACTGATTTCCAGTGTATTATTAGCCTTGGCAATCAGAAAAAATGATGTGTTTTTAATTTTGTTCAATGTTACTTTATTAGGAAGTACAATCGGGTTTTTAAGATTTAATGCTTTCCCGGCAAGAGTATTTTTGGGTGATACAGGATCTCTTATTCTTGGTTTTTTTTTGGTTCTGCTTTCTTCTCTAACCGCTATTAATTATCATGAATCAGCATTAGATTTAACTTTCCCAATTATTTTATTGGGAGTACCAATAATTGACACGATTAAAGTTTTTGTAATTAGAATTATAAAAAAAAGAGACCCTTTGTTGGTGATACAATCCATCAGCACCATTTATTAAAAATTAGTATTGTTAGTCATGAAGCTACGGTTTTTATTATAGAAATATTTTCTGTGGTCTTTATTTTATTGTCATTGCTATACTTAATTGATTATAGATTTGAAGCAACACTCTTATTTTTTATGTTGAGTGCTGTTTTAATACTGATTCAACCGTTATTAATAAAATTTAATATTGCAAGCAAGATAAATAAATCACTGGTTTATCTGCATGATTTTCCGATAAAGAATCTTTTTGTTTTTATTAAATTTTTACTATTTGTATCTAGTGTGCTTATTGTAATTATTTCTGTTATTTCCTTTTCTTTAACAACTTCGTTAAACACAAGCGAGTTAATATTTTTACTAATTATGGTGGCAATTTTATTTTTACTGGCTCTTTTTCAATCTAAAAAAGTTGATTTAATCAATGAAATTTATGTTTTCCTAAACTTTTCAATATTTTTTATTGTTTCTAAATTGAGTTTGCCAACAGTAAAAACAGAAAATATTAATTTAGTTGGAACAAGCGTTTTGCATGATTTAATGTTTTTTATTTTATCAGCAGTTATTGCAGTAACGCTATTATTCAGATGGAAAGCATTAATGACAAAGAAATTATTTTTTAACGGAGTTGATTTAACAATAATAGTTTTTATGCTATTAACTTTTGTGGTTAATAATATATTGCAATTTGATTTGAATTATTATCTAAGTGTAAGTTTATTAGAGGCGTTTATTTTTTATGTGTGGTATAAAATTATCATAGATATAAAAAAGAAATATGAATTAAAACTCACAATAATTTCTTTTATTTTACCAATGTCTCTTCTTTTATCCCTTCTTGCTTCAAGTTTGATAAAGTAAATTTTATTTAAATAAATAAAGTTGTCAGTAATACTGATAATGCAACAAAATATGCTATACCTAGGTTGTATTTTACTTGATTTATTTTTTGGTACTCTTCAGTAAAACTTAAAGTTTTCACATTTGATCTTACTAGTGAATTTTCAATTTCTTTTATGTTTGAGATTGTTTTAGCCATTTTTTTGCTCATTTTTTTTGTTCATATATAAATTGTCGGTAGGTGAACTGATTTGTTTAGCAGATTGAGTAACATATTTTATAAATTTGTGTCAGAAAGTGACACTAACCATAGAAAAGTTAGCAATAAGTCTTAAAATGAGATAATATAGCAGAAGAAGCGATGAAAAAATCTAAAGAATACAAAGAGAACTAAAGTGGTTGATCCAAATAACTCCAATGAATCTCCAACATACGTAGAATTACAATATTTACAATAAACTTGAGAAGTTTTTCCTTATTGCTAATAAAAAACTTTAGATTATTATTAAATTAAAATTTTTCAAAAAGGTAAATGTTAATAAACGCAAATCGGTAATTCTCATTTTTCAATAAAATATCTTATTCCAATTATATATATATTTTGAGCTTAATTTTTATTTAATATAGAGAAAATTGATAATTATGAACGATATTTCTAAAGCATATAATCCGAACGAAGTTGAGGACAAATGGTACAAATACTGGGAAGATAATAATCTTTTCAGTTCTCAAGTTGATCCTGATAAGGAACCTTATACAATTGTAATCCCACCTCCCAACATTACCGGAATGTTAACAATGGGACATATTTTAAATAATACTATTCAGGATGTTTATATTCGATATAAACGTATGCAGGGTTATAATGCTTTATGGGTTCCCGGAACAGATCATGCGTCAATTGCAACCGAAACGAAGGTTGTGAATTTTCTTAAAGAACAAGGTATAGATAAAAACGAAATAGGAAGGGATGAATTTTTAAAACACTGTCATATCTGGAAAGATAAATATGGCGGAATAATCACTACTCAGCTTAGAAAACTTGGCGTAAGCTGTGATTGGAGCCGTGAGCGTTTTACAATGGATGAGCATTATTATAAAAAGGTTATTCAAGCATTTGTAAAACTATACAAAGAAGGTGAAATTTATCGCGGTTACAGGATGGTAAATTGGTGTCCGGCATCCAAATCTGCTATTTCCGATGAAGAGGTAATCTATAAACAGAGCCAAGGCAATTTGTGGTATTTTAAATATCCGGTAAAAGATAGTAACGAATTTATTATTGTTGCAACTACACGCCCTGAAACAATGCTTGGTGATACTGCCGTTGCGGTAAATCCCAATGATGAGCGATTCAAACGCCTTATTGGTAAAAAAGTAATTCTCCCATTGGTCGAAAGGGAAATA
>JAJRZB010000477.1 GCA_024275455.1 Bacteroidota bacterium
AACTTGAAAACTTTCAAAATGCATCTATGGAATATGACTTGAAAAATCTATCACCCACTTATAGATTTCGACAAGGAATACCCGGCTCAAGTTATGCTTTTGAAGTTGCCGGTAAAATCGGATTAGATAAATATATTTTAGATGTAGCTGAAGAATATTTAGATTCGGATAAAAACAAAGTAGAAAATTTCATTATAGATTTAGAAAATAAATCATTGGAATTAACGAAAAAAATAAATCAAATTGAAATTGAAAATGCCAGACTTAAAGGTCTGACAAACTTATACGAACGTTAGAACAAAAAACTTAAAGAACAAAAGAATAAAATATTAAAAGAAACTAAAGAAGAAGCTGATAATTTTCTTAAAAAAGCTAATAGTGAATTTGAAAACACAATCAAACTAATAAAAGAAACCAAAGCAGATAAAAAAGTTATCATAGAAAGTAAAAAGAAAATTGAAAAGATTAAGAATAAAGTCGAATTACATTACAAGGTTGAACAAGAGCAGATTCTTAATAAAAAAGAGTTTAGAATTAATGATTATGTGAAAATTAAAGACTCTTTCACAACCGGTGAAATAGTAGAAATTGATACCGATAAAAAGATAGCTACAATTGCTACCGGCAGTTTACGCATTAAGGTAAAATTAAATAATTTATTTCATGCAAAACCTATCAAAAACAAACAGAACAACAATGTAATTTCCTTGCAAAACTCTTTAGATACAACTAAATTAGATATTAGAGGAAAGAAACCGGAAGAAATTGAATTTGAAGTTGTTAAATTTATTGACGATGCATATTTAGCAAACCTGAAATCAGTAGAAATAATTCATGGAAAGGGAACCGGCGTTTTAAGAGAAACGGTTCATCATTTACTAAAAACACATGAAATGGTTAGTAGCTTTGATTTTGCGGGAATTGAAACAGGTGGAGAAGGAGCTACTATTGTAAAACTAAAACAATAGTAAGATTTTTCAACTAAAAAAGTGACCGATAAAACTAAAGTTTATTAAAAATAGCAAGTTGCAAATTATGCTAATTTATTATTATATTAAAAGATATTTACAGTATAAAAAGGAGGTTATGTGAAAAAAATTACTACATTAACATTTCTCGTTCTGTTTTCAGCATCCAGTTTATTTGCAAGTGGCTTTCAAATAAACGAACATGGTTCAAAAGCTATGGGTCTTGGTGGTGCTTTTGCCGGTTTAGCAAATGACCCTTCAGCAATTTATTTTAACCCAGCTGGAATTACACAATTATTAGGCACACATATTTTAGGTGGAGCAACACTTATTCTACCAAGTTCTTCATTTAGAGGTCCGGCACCTTCAATTGAAGAACATCAGCTTGAAAAGCAAGTATTTAATCCTATTCATCTCTACGCAACTCATCAAATTAATGAAAAATTATTCTTAGGCTTTGGAGTTGGAAACAACTACGGTTTAGGAACCAAATGGGAAGATGATTGGGTAGGCCGATTTATGGCTGTTGATACTGAGATTAGAACGTTTTTCTTTAATTTAGTTGCTTCATATCAAGTTTCTGAAGCTGTTTCTTTAGGGTTTGGCGGTGTTTTTACTTACGGCGATGTACTTATTGGCAGAAGTATAAATTTAAGCCCTTTTGATGGTGAAAGTTACTTAGAACTTAATGGTACCGGAACGGGTGCCGGTTTTACAGCGGGAATATTGGTAAAAGCTACTGATGCTTTATCTTTAGGACTATCTTACAGAAGCCAAGTAAGAGTTGACTTTGAAGGAGATGCTACACCTTCAAATTATCCAAGTCAGTTTGAAGGACTTTTACCTAATGGTGGTATTAAAGCACCATTAACTACACCAGAAAATATAACTTTTGGTGTTGCCATAAAACCTCTTAAAAACTTTACTCTGACTGCTGATTATCAATATGTCGGATGGGACAGTTATGATAAGTTAGAAGTTAAATTTACCGAATTCAAAGACTCGGAAACCGGGGAATTATTTGTTTCTACTTCAGAAAGAGATTTTGATAATAGTTTTATAGCCAGGGTTGGTCTTGAATATGCAATGAATAAATCATTGGATCTTAGAGCTGGATTCTTATATGACAAAAACCCGGTTAAAGATGAAAAATTAGACCCAACTCTACCGGATTCTGATAGACTGGGCTTTAGCGGTGGTTTCGGATATATACTTACAGAAAATCTTTCTTTGGAAGTATCTTATTTATACTTAAGATTTGACGAAAGAAAAATAACTAACTCAGTTGAAAGCTATAGTGGAATTGAAGGTAGTTTAACCCCTATGAATGGAGTTTATAATTCCCTAGCTCACCTTATTTCATTGACTATAAATTATAATTTTTAATTAAGGAGTAGAGAAAAATATGTTAAAAATTAAATTAATAATTGCATCATTGGTTTTGGGTCTTCTATTTTTTGCATGTGAAGACAGAACCGAATTGACAGCACCAACTGCTCCAAGTACCGGACAAGCTAACTTTTCTAAATTTATATCTCTCGGGAACAGTTTAACTGCAGGTTATCAAAGTGGAGCTTTATATGAAGATGCTCAAATGTATTCATTTGGTAAAATGATTGCTAATCAAGTTAACGTTGATTATGTACAGCCTATAATTAGTAATCCTGGTATCGGGGGTAGAATAGAAGTGAAATCTGTTTCTCCTTTTGCTACCACAACACAACCTGAAGACGCCGGACAACCTACTAATTTAGGTTATGCAGGTATTTACAATAATTTGGGCATACCTGGGGCACTTTTACCGGATTTATTACAAGCAACTAGTAAAGAAACAAGTATAAGTGGAAATAACGTTTTCTTTGATATCGTGTTAAGAGGACAAGGTACAGTATTAGATCAAGCTTTAGCTTTTCAACCGACTATAGCTACTTTATGGATAGGTAATAACGATATACTAGGTTACGCAACCAGTGGTGGAACTTTACCTCATACTCCTGAAGCTGTTTTCGGTCAATTATATAATATGTTAGCCGGTGGTTTGGCTCAAGCGGGAATTCCGACTGTTTTAGCAAATATTCCGAATGTAAAAGCAATACCGTTTTTTACAACTGTTGCACCAAGTGTTGGGTTGGCTATTCAAGCAGCACAACAAGCAAATCCTCAAATAGCAGGATTAGTTTATCAAAAAACAGAAGATCCTTTTATTGGAGTAGCGCCTGTTGAAAATTTATTAAATAATGATGTTTTAATTACATTAAAAGGTGCAACTGCTGCTGCATTTATAGGAGATACTGAAGGAAAGTATTACGCAGCAACAAATACTCCGGTTCCTGATGGTGTCATTACCGCGTATCCATTTGGGTTAACACCTGAAAATCCTTTCCCAAATCAATTTGTTTTAGATCCTGATGAACAAAGTGTTGTTGAAACTGTAACAGCAAGTTTTAATAGTACAATTGCAGCGGCAGCTACAACATTCGGTTTTGCTTTAGTGGATGTCAATTCTTTCTTTAATACAGTAGCATCAAGTGGTTTTGTTGCAAATGGAGTAACATATACTGCTGAATATGTATCCGGAGGATTGTTTAGCTTAGATGGTGTTCATCCAACAAGTCAAGGTTATGCAGTTATTGCAAATGAATTTATTAAAGTTATAAATGAAAAATTTGTTGCTTCAATTCCCCAAATTAATGTTACTACAATTCCGGGAAGTTTAGAATTAGCTAAAAAGGTTAGTTTTAATAAATACGGACTCCCAATTTTTGAACCGGGTACTTTTGATAGAATTTTTTATTAATTGACAATTACCAAGTGGCTGAGTATTTTTAAAATATCAGCCACTAAATTTATTAATATTATGAAAATTTTAATTATTATTTCTTTGTCTTTATTTTTAGTCTCTTGTTCAATATTTCAAGTAAGTGAAAAAGATGAAAATAAAACCGGAAATGTTGAAGAAGTATATGTATTCGACGAAGTATCTGATACTCAAGATCAAAGTGATGAAGCAAAGTCTCTTAAAGATGAAGTAGATAATACTTTTACCAATTTGGATGAAAGAGCATCCAAAAATAATACTGATAATAGCCAGAACTTATCAAAATCATACGACGGAAACGTTTTCTATTTGCAACTTGGAGCATTTACAACACTTAAAAGAGCAGAACAATTTAAAGATGAAATTAATTCTAAAGTTCCATTTAAATTATCTATTATTTTTAATACAAATAATTCTTTGTATACCGTTAGAAGCAGTCCGTATTCTACAAAAGAAGAGATTAATGAGATTAAAAATGGTTTTTGGAAGCAAAATTTATTTTTAGATGCGTTTATAGTTACAGAATAATAGTAGTTTGTTTTAATTTTTTTTCACAGGAGATAATATTTATGGCTTTTTCTTTAAACAAGGTTATGTTAATTGGTAATTTAGGTCAAGATGCCGAACACCGTTTTACAACAAATAATACTGAAGTTACTACATTTTCTATTGCTACAACATATAGCTATAAAGGAAAAGACGGAAATTGGGTAAACGAAACAACCTGGCATAATGTAGTAATTTTCGGAGCATCAGATTTTCTAAAAAACAACCTTAAAAAAGGTAAAAAGTTTTATGTAGAAGGACGAATTAGTAAAAGAGATTATGAAAATAAAGATGGTCAAAAAGTTTATGTTACAGAAATTATCGGCGATAAATTTAGCATAATTCCATTAGACGGAGGCAGTAGTGAAGGATATAGCTCTTCAAGTACTTCCGAAACTTTTACACAACCCGAATCTCTTGATAAATCTGCCCCGGAAGATGATGATCTTCCATTCTAGCTTTTTTAAATTAACTGAGGTTTAATTTTATACTTGGAAGTTGACTGGTTTTATAGAATAACCGTAATTATTGTTCTATTACTTCTTTCTGCAATTTTCTCCGGTTCGGAAGTTGCATTGTTTTCTCTTGACGATAAAAAATTATCTGATTTAAAAGAAAAAAACAATCTGATTAATAGGTATATCTCTAAATTAATTAGATTTCCTAAAAGATTGTTGATTACAATTTTAATAGGAAATACAATCTGTAATGTTGCAGCATCAATTCTATCAGTATCCCTCGCTCTTGATATTGCCGATAGTTATTCATATTCCATTGATTTTGTTTTACTGATTCAAATAATTGTATTAACTATTATTGTAATTTTGTTTGCAGAAATCTCTCCAAAAGTATGGGCAAATAAATATCCGTTAGCATTTTCTAAAGTTATTGCCATACCTCTTTATTCCTCCGATATTATTTTAAGACCTATTACAATTATACTTGCCAAGCTTATTAAATTTGCAACTTCACGTATTAATTATGATAAATCTAAAACTGCACTTTCAACAGAAGAGATTACCGAATTAGCTGATATTGGGGTTGAAAAGGGAACTATTGAAGAAGAAGAACATGGTTTAATAACCGGACTTGTTGCTTTTAGAACAATTACCGTAAAAGAGGTAATGACACCCAGAGTAGACATGAATGCGGTTTCCAAGGATATTTCCTTTAATGAATTAATTAAGGTAATTAAAGAAACCGGTCACAGCCGGTTACCGGTTTTTGTTGATGATTTAGATAATATTGTTGGAGTTATTTATGCTAAAGACTTATTACCTTATCTGAATAATAAATTAAGCATTGAAAAATTTAATGTGAATAAAATTCTTAGAGAATGTCCTTTTGTTCCGTAAACTAAACTTATAAGCGGACTTATGCAGGAGTTTCAGCAAAAAAATATGCATATAAGTATTGTTGTGGATGAATATGGCGGTACTTCGGGCTTAATTACTTTAGAAGATATTCTTGAAGAAATAGTTGGCGAAATAAGAGATGAATATGATAAAGAAGAAGAAGAAATAACCGAATTGGATGAGAATAAGTATATAATGAATGGGAAAGTTCCTATTGATGAAGTTGAAGAAAAGCTTAATCTTAAAATTGATGTACCGGATGACGATTTTGAAACTTTAGGAGGTTATATTTTTAATCACGCCGGTACAATTCCGCAAGTGGGTTATAGTTTTGAAGAAAACGGACACATTTTTAAAGTTTTGGAAGTTGAGAATAATAGAATAAATAAAGTTGAAATAGAAAAACTAAACTGATTTTTTATGAAAAAGGGTTGCTTTATAAGTGTAATTGCTGTTCTAATTATTCTACTGCTCGGAGTATTTTATTTGTTTAAGTTTCATGGATCTGAATTACTGGAAGTAGGAAAAGATAAGGTAGTAGAGCTTTCGGAATATAAAATCTATTCTGAATTAGATAATCTTGAGAACAAACAGTTTACCGATTCTTTAAAGATTGTAATTAAAAAATATTTTAGAGATATTGATACTTTAGAAATTCGGAATCAAGTAGAGAAAATCAAAGAATTAACTGATAATATTGATGTAATTACAAAAGATTCTAAAATTGATTCTTTCGAATATAAATTTATTCTAAGAACATTATTAAATTATGAAAGAAGATAAAAAAACAGAAATTAAAGTTGGAGTAACAGTATTTTTTGCAATAATAATTTTTGCACTTATTTACGGATGGGCAAAAAATTTTTCAATCAATTCAGAAAATCATAACTTGTTAATTAATTTCCCGACTGTTGCCGGGTTAGAAATAGGGGATTTGGTTAGCGTAAACGGAGTTAGAAAAGGATTAATAGAATCGATTAAATCAAGCCAAAATTCTGCTTTAGTCGAAGTAAAATTTAACGAACCGGTTGATCTGAGAAAAGATGCTACGTTTTCTATAATGATGCTTGATTTGATGGGCGG
>JAJRZB010000063.1 GCA_024275455.1 Bacteroidota bacterium
TTAAATCATTACTTAATATGTGTAAGCAAAATGCCATACTTCAATTAAAAGATATCCAACTGCAAAAAATGAAAAAGGAAGGTAATCTTCCATATGTACTTTCCTCGTTAAAAAGAGATTTACGACTTACCTCCCTACCGAGAAAAATAGAATGTTTTGATATTTCCAATCTGCAAGGAACTGATACAGTTGCAAGCATGGTTGTTTTTGTTGACGGTAAACCTAAAAAATCTCTTTATAGAAAATACATAATTAAAACAGTTGAAGGTCCCGATGACTTTGCCAGCATGCAGGAAGTTATTGAAAGGCGTTATAAAAAACTAAAAGAAGAAAATGAAGTACTACCCGATTTAATTATGGTTGATGGCGGCGAAGGTCAACTTTCCAGTGCAGTGGAAATTTTAAATAATTTAGGATTTAAAAAATATCAAATAATAGGTTTAGCTAAGCGATTAGAAGAAGTATTCTTTCCCGGCATATCCGAGCCGCAGACAATTCCCAAAACATCCTCCAGCCTAAAACTGCTTCAGCACTTAAGAGATGAGGCACATCGTTTTGCAATTACTTTCCACAGATTAAGAAGAGACGGTAGAACAATTAAAACCGAACTAACCGATATAGAAGGAATCGGACAAAAACTTGCGGAAAAATTACTGTTGCATTTTAGAAGTGTAAATGAAATTAAAAAAGCCGATATACTTGAGTTGAGTAAAGTTGTTGGTTTAGCCAAAGCAAAAGTTATAGAGGATTTTTATAAAAATAAGTGATAACCCTCCTATGGTTAAGCGAACTCTTTTCCCGTCCTTTTAATCTATTACTAATCTTTTTTCCTACTTACCAAATAGCAACTTACCATTTAGTAAGTTACTATTTGGTAAGTAATATTTTTATCACTATATTTAAAATATGAAATCACCATTTCAATTCGGCGGTATAGTTTCAGGTAACAGTTTCACTAATAGAAGTAATGATATTAAACGGTTACTTACTAATTTTGAAAGTAACATTAATACATTATTGTTGTCTCCGAGACGTTGGGGTAAATCTTCACTTATATATAAAGCTGCTCAAATAGCTTCTGATAAGAATAGCAATTATAAGTTTTGTTTTATTGATTTGTTCAATATACGCGACGAAAATGAGTTTTATTCTGTTTTGACAAAGGAATTAATAAAAGTAACTTCTAGCAAACCGGAAGAATGGATAAACAATGCGAGAAAATTTTTAAAACGAATTACGCCAAAAATAACTATTGGAATTGATCCTTATACAGATTTTGATATAAAATTAGATGTAGATACAATTCAAGAAAGTTATTCGGAGATTTTAAATATTTCAGAAAAAATTGCGAACAATAAAAAAGTAAAAATAATTGTCTGCATAGATGAATTTCAAAATTTAAGCCACTTCAATAATCCATTACTTTTCCAAAAACGTTTAAGAGCAAATTGGCAACATCATAAGAATACTGTTTATTGCTTATTTGGCAGTAAAAGACACATGTTAATGGAACTGTTTGAAAACAAATCAATGCCATTTTATAAATTTGGTGATACATTCTATTTGGATAAAATTGATACCGATTCCTTGGTAGGTTATATTTCTAAACAATTTAAGAGAACAAAAAAAGATATTGAACCAAAATTTACTTTGGAAATTGTTAGTTCGATGAGAAATCACCCATATTATGTACAACAATTAGCTCATTTAGTTTGGATAAATACTAACAAAAAGGTTTCAAAACAAATCATAAATATTTCCAAAGAAGATTTATTAAATCAAAATTCTATTTTATATGAAAAAGAGATTGAAACTTTAAGTACAACACAAATAAATTTTCTTAGAGCAATTACAAATAATATTAAAAATAATTTTTCAAGTACAAAAACAATTCAAGAATACAACTTGGGAACTTCCGGGAATGTTATAAAAATAAAGAAAGCTTTAATGAAAAAGGAAATTATTGATGTAATTAATAGTAAACCTGTTATTTTAGACCCGGCTTTTGAACTTTGGCTAGAAAAAATATATTTCCGATTAAATAAATAACTTAAAAAACCTCAAAGATTTCCAAAACCTCGAAGAAGATTTAA
>JAJRZB010000064.1 GCA_024275455.1 Bacteroidota bacterium
ATTTTTGGGCAACCTGAATTATGGTTAAAGACCTATGATTTAGTTATGGAAAATTTAGACCGACTTAATTCTTTTCTTGATTTAGTCTTTTCTAATGAAAACCTACAAATTATTTTAACTGGAGCAGGAACCTCTGCGTATATTGGAGAAGTGTTAGCAGGCCCGATGCAAAAACATACAGGCGTACCAACTATAGCTATTCCAACAACTAATTTAGTAACACATCCGGAATTGTATTTTCTAAAAGAAATTCCAATGTTGTTGGTCTCATTTGGAAGATCAGGCAATAGTCCCGAAAGTGTAAAAGCAGTTGAGTTGGCAAATAAAATTTCAGCTCATATATATCATTTAATAATAACCTGCAATGGTGACGGGCAATTAGCCAAAAATCCAAATGAAAAAAGCAGCTTTGTTTTGGTTCTACCTCCCGAATCGGATGATAAAAGTTTAGCGATGACCGGTAGTTTTTCATCAATGCTTTTAACCTGATTATTAATTTCAAGACTTAAGGAATTAAGTTTTATGAAAAGCCAGATTAACCTACTTTACAATTATGGGAAGTTTTTTTTCAGTTCATACACAGAGGAAATTAAAAAAATTGCTAAGCTTGATTTTAACAGGGCTGTATTTCTTGGCTCAGGCTTATTTAACGGTATTGCACATGAATCACATCTGAAACTTCAAGAATTGACCGATGGAAAAATTATTTGCAAACATGATTCCTTTTTAGGTTTCAGACACGGGCCCAAAGCAGTTATAGATAATAAAACACTTATCGTTTATTTGTTTTCTAACAATCGTTACTCCCAACAATATGAGATTGATCTTGTTAATTCGGTTAATTCAGGAAGAAACGGGTGCTATAAAGTTGGTGTGATGGAAAAAACATACACGGACTTTCGTTAGATGTGAAAATTATTTTTTCTGATGGGGATGATAGTATAGATGAAGAGTTTTTAACAATTGCCTCTGTATTATTTGCTCAAACTCTAAGTTTTTATAAATCATTGGATTTGGGATTAAAACCGGATTCACCTTCAGCAAGTGGCATGATTCATCGTGTTGTACAAGGTGTAAAACTTTATGAATACAATGGTAACGGAAAATAGAGTATAATTATGATACTCCAAGAATTTATTAATAGATTGAACTCTGGTAAAAAGATCGGGTTAACTTCCGTTTGTTCGGCAAATAGTTTTGTTATTGAAGCTGCAATGCTGCATGCGAAAGTAAATAATTACAAATTATTAATTGAATCAACATCAAATCAAGTCGATCAGTTTGGCGGATATACCGTAATGACACCTGAGAAATTTTATAATTATGTCTCTACCATTGCCGGAGAAGTTCAATTGCCAATGGAGAATTTAATTCTTGGTGGCGATCACCTGGGCCCGAATGTTTGGAAAACTAAAACCGCTGATATAGCTATGAAAAATACGGCAGATCAAGTTGAGGCTTATGTTTCTGCGGGATATAAAAAAATTCATCTTGATTCAAGTTTTCCTTTAGCGGATGATAAAACAAGTAACAGACGTCTTGCCCCTGAAATTATTACCGATCGTGCTGCCCAAATGTGTGAAATTGCAGAAAGAACATTTGAGAAACTTAACAGCTCTCAAAAACTTGTTTATGTAATTGGTACTGATGTACCAATACCCGGAGGTGCAACCGAAAACGAAGAGAGTATAAAATTAACTACAGCCGAGGAATTGGAAGAAACAATCGAACTATCGAAAAAAGCTTTTTACAAAAGAGGGTTACAAGAAGCATGGAAGCGTGTTATTGCTGTTATTGTTCAGCCGGGAGTGGAATTCTCAGACAGTAAAGTTTTTCCATATGTTAGTGAAAGTAATGCTGAACTTATCAAAACAATTGAGAATTACGAAGGTTTGTATTTTGAAGCTCATTCAACCGATTACCAAAGAAAAGACGATTTAAAAAATATGGTGAATGATAATTTTGCAATTTTAAAAGTTGGGCCTTGGTTAACTTTTGCTTTTAGAGAAGCTATTTATTCGTTATCATATATTGAGAATTAATTGTTGAAATTTAGAAGCGGATTAAAATCATCTAATTTAATTGAAGTTATTAACAGCGAAATGAAAGCTAATCCAAGTTATTGGAACAAGCATTATTCGGGCAACGAAAATGAAATTCATCTTGCGCTTAATTTTAGTTATAGCGATAGGATAAGGTATTATTGGTCAAATTCAACTATTAGTAAACTTGTTAAGCAGCTAATAAGAAATTTAAATGAAGTTAAAATTCCTGAATCATTATTAAGTCAGTTTCTGCCTGTTCAATATCAAGAAATAAGAGATGGGAAAATAGAAAACAATTCTAAGAGCTTTATTATTAGTAAGATTTCTGAAGTATTATCTATTTATCATTCTGTTACCGGAGGAATTGGTGAAGAGTAAACATTGGTTAACATATGCAATTGTAACTACACTTTTTTGGGGACTTTGGGGAGCATTAATTGAAATACCCGAAAAAGCAGGCTTTCCTGCAACACTTGGTTATTGCGTTTGGGCTTTAACTATGATTATTCCTGCGTATGTTGTTTTGAAAAAAGTAGATTTTAAAATAGAAAAAGATAAAAAATCAATTATACTTGGCTCTATTATTGGCTTTACAGGTGCAGGTGGACAAGTAATATTATTTCAAGCTTTACGAACCGGTCCGGCTTATCTTGTATTTCCGTTTATATCTTTATCCCCCGTTATAACAATCTTTCTTTCTTTATTATTCTTAAAAGAAAGAGTAAATACTAGAAGTTGGACCGGTATTATTTTAGCTTTAATTGCAATTCCACTACTGTCATACTCATCAGGCAATGATGCAAACTCAAGTGGAATTCTTTGGGTTATTTTATCCTTGTTAGTATTTCTTGCCTGGGGTTTTCAAGCTTTCGTTATGAAGTTTGCCAATGAATCTATGAAAGCCGAAAGTATTTTCTTTTATATGACAGTAACTGGAATTATACTAATTCCGTTTGCTCTAATTATGACAGATTTTTCTCAAGAAATTAATTGGGGTTGGAACGGACCTTATTTGACCGGTGCTATTCAATTATTAAATGCTGTTGGAGCTTTAACACTTGTGTTTGCGTTTAGATATGGTAAGGCAATTGTTGTTAGTCCTTTAGTGAACGCTGTTGCTCCAATAATAACAGTTGTCTTATCGCTATTAATATATCAAGTAATTCCGCATATTATAATTGTTGCAGGAATTGTTTTGGCAATAATCTCAATTTTCTTACTTGCAATAGAAGAAGATGAAGATGTTGTAAAGATTCAGGAGAAAAAATAGTGGAAAAAGAGTTTGATGTAATAGTAGTTGGCGAATTAAATGTTGATTTAATTCTAAACCAAATTGAATCATTCCCTGAAATAGGAAAAGAAAAGTTAGCAAATAAAATGGACTTAGTATTAGGAAGTTCATCTGCAATATTCGCAAGCAACTTAAGTTCACTTGGTGCTAAAGTCGGTTATATAGGAAAAATTGGAAATGATTTATTTGGGAAATTAGTTATAGCAAGTTTGTCTGAAAAAAATGTAAATACGGATTTGATTGTAATAGATAAAAGATTAAAAACCGGCGCTACAATTGTACTAAACTATGATGAAGATAGAGCCATGGTAACGCATACCGGAGCTATGGAATATTTATCATTGGAATATATTAAAAGTGAAGATTTACAGAAAGCAAAACACATACACATTTCATCAGTATTTCTCCAACCAAAAATAAATGAAAATATTGTTAAAATATTTCAGCTTGCAAAAGAAAACGGATTGACAACATCTTTGGATCCGCAATGGGATCCTGTAGAAAAGTGGGAATTGGATTTAGAAAAATTATTGCCTTACGTTGATGTATTTATACC
>JAJRZB010000065.1 GCA_024275455.1 Bacteroidota bacterium
AGTGAAATGCGGAAAGATATGCCAATGGATATGAAAGAATTTGTGTTAAATTCAACCGATGTTTGGACAGGTGGAAATTTAGTAGTGGATATTGGGACTTACAAATTAAGCATGGGTATGCCAAATGCTCCCGGCGGTGTTGTTGATGATCACGGGAAATATATGACAATTTATGAAATACAAAAAGACGGTTCGCTATTAATAAAAGCTGATACTTGGAACACCGACCTCAATCCTTGGATGATGATGCAGCATGAAAAGGAAGAGAAATAGTTTATTATAGTTAGTAAAATTAAGGTTCCCTCATAACTTTATTAGAGCGGAACCTTTGCTGTTGTAAACTATTTAACATCTGCAGTTTTTATTTTATTAATCGAAACCTGTTCTGAAATAGGTTCTTTATTTTCAAATATTTTCTTTTTTGGAAAAATTAGTTTAAAAGTAGAGCCATTCCCCTTCTCACTTTGAACAGAAATTTTTATCTTGTTAATATTACAATACTCTTTAACTAATGCCATTCCTAACCCGTTACCTTCAAATTTTCTAGTATAACCTTGCTCTTCTTGTGTAAATGGTTCAAATAAAGTTTCTTGAAATTTTTTGCTTATTCCAATACCTGTATCTTGAATTTCAACAGAATACAAACCTTCTACTGATTTATAAGCAATTATTTTAATACTTCCTTTATCTGTATACTTAATTGCATTATCAATTAGATTCGCTATAATTTGAGTAACAGTGTATACATCTATTTCAAAAATGGATTCTTCTCCCTCCAATTCATTTTGAAAAGAAAGTTCTAAACCTTTAGTTTTTGCTGCCGATTGAAATTCTCCAACAAGAGGTTTTATTATGTCTTTTATAATATCTGAATTCTCTTTTTTTGCTTCATACGTTCCGGTTTGAACTTCTGACATATTAAGTATCAAATCCACTGTTCTAATGAGCCTATGACCACCATTATTTATCATATCGAAACAAAATTTTAATTCTTCCGGAATTTTATCTAAAGTTTCAGTCTTTAATAATTGTGTATAGCTTAAAATACTATTAACCGGTGTTCTAATTTCATGAGATACCTGTGCAAGAAATTCTGTTTTCATTTTAACAGCCGATTCAGCAACCTTCATGGCCTTATTTTTTAGTTCAATTTCACTTACTAATTGTTTATTTGTATCCTTTAATTCTGAAGTTCTCTCAACTACTTTTTGTTCTAATTCTTCGTGAAGTTTTTTTAATTCCTTTTCATTTTTTTCAAGTCGGTCAACTGTATTACTAAGTTCCTTATTTTTATCACTTACTATTTTATATGTTCTTTCTCTGGTTTTTTCAAATATATAACTAAAAATAAATACAACTAAGTATGATGGAACAAACCTTAAAATTAAATTAGGAGAATATTTTACCAGCCGTGGAAAGTTGTCTTGAAAAAAGAAATATATTAGAGCTAATATTAAAAGTATAATGGCGGCATAACTGGCTTTTTTAGAATCAATTATAAAGAAAGAAAATAACGGAAAGGTATAGTACCATAAATGTCCTGTGTTATCTACCCCACCAGTAACATATAAATAGAAAAAAAGTACTCCGGTTATAATTACACTTAAAGTACTTAAAACATTATATTTATGCGATACTCTTAAATAATAAATTATAAATGTGAGAAATGCTGCAAAAATAAAATCGTAAAGTCCGATTATTAAATAATTTTTAGAAAGAGCACTTGAACCGAGTATAACTAAAGTAATAATTCCAATAATACATACTTGGTTAAACATTCTTACTTTAGCAATAAAAGCAATCCCATTTTCTTTTTCATCAAACCCACTATTAAGGAGTAAATTAATCTTATCTCTTACGAATCCAATATTCATTTGCTTTAGACTAAAATTATATTCAAAATGACTTTTACTATTCTTACTTTTATAATCGTAATTATATTATTTATGTTTATTTAGAAACCGAGATTAAAATAAATTTTACTTTATAGGGGAAAGATGTTCCGACGGGATAATATAAATTTCTAAATTATATCTATAAAGTTTCCGAATGAGATTATTATTATTCAGTAAAAACTTTTTGAAATTATACTAAAACAAATCTAGCAAATCATTTTTAGTCAGTTCTTCCGTAAAACCATCAGAATCAGAAAGAATTACATTTTCGTTTTTATTAATTAAATTAAAGATTAATTCAATAAATATATTTTCAATATCATAAGTCTGCACACATTGATTACAGTAAGTTAACTCTTTAATCATTCCTGAGTAATCTCTCTCAAGTTCAAATTCATGATTTTTAAAATATAAAATCTCTTTGCCTGTAAATGTGCTGAAATCAATGTGAAAATTATCCAGAATAGATTCGTTAACAGGTTTATCAAATTTTGCTTTAAATAGCATTTCAATTCTTATCTTATTTATAATACAACAATAATTGGATACAAAAACAAATTTTAAGATTCACTTAAAGCAATATTTTTCTTTAAAATTACTTAAAAAAAATGCATATTAAATACTTACATAATAAAAAGGAAGAAGTTATGAAAAAATCAATATTTCCTGAAACTCATAATCACAAAATTGATAATAATAAATTAATTAGATACAGAAAAAATCTTAACAAGAAAGGCAAAAGGTTTAAAGCTCACTCTCCTGTAGAAACTTTTGATGTTAAACAGGTTCTTGATTTAATCTCTAAAAAAAGTGTTGTCCGCTTAGGTATTGTTCAGGGAGCTGATGATAATGGTAAGCGAATATCTATTTTAGCAGCTTATAATTCTCAAGGCAAAACAGTAGGAAAAGCATTACAAACAGCCGATCCATGTCCGCCACCTCCCTGCAAAGAGGATTAACTTTATCGTGCCAGAATATTTAGATTTATTAAGAACTTTAAGTATTGCCTCTATTTACATTCTTTTAGCGGAAGTATTTATATTATTTCTTATTAAAGGAAAAATTAAGAACCATAATTTTCAGTTATTTGCTTACGTATGGCTCCCCCTAGCAGTAATTACTCAGTTTTTAATGACTTATTTTAGGCTAACACTTGGTAAATCAAATTTACCTTTAATGAATTTATATTTGATTATAGAATTAATAATACTGGTTTATATTTTACTCAATATTAGAAAAGAATATCGAGGGATTGAAATTAACTACAAAATATGGAGTGTAGTTATTTTAGCCGGAATTTTAATTCATTTAACAGATGAACTTAACTCATTACATTCAGCTGCTATGTTGTATACTGCAATAGTTTATTTTAACATAACAATAAGTTTTATTGATTTAGAGAAAGTGGATGTATTGTATAAAGACCCGTTTGCTCTATTAAATTTAGGTGTTTTTGTTAAAGCTTTCGGATATTCTTATTTCACAATTTATCAGATTGATTATAAATTTCCATTAATTATTTATAGCGGGGTTAATTTATTAGTTCAAATAATATTTTTTCTTGCAGTTCTTTCATACTATCGTCAACTAAATTTAACGAAATCTTGATCCTTTTTAAATAGTTCCTATCTTTCTATAACAAAACTAATAATATAAAACTTTCATTTTTGTAGAATAACAGAAATTCCGTATTTTTGCATCGCACCCTTAGCTCAGTTGGTAGAGCATCTGACTCTTAATCAGCAGGTCGCCGGTTCGAGCCCGGCAGGGTGCACAA
>JAJRZB010000478.1 GCA_024275455.1 Bacteroidota bacterium
ACTAATCTTCTTGTTGGAGTTAATTTTAGTAAAAGTTCTTTTAAAAGCCACCAGCCCATGTAAAAAAAACGCTTGATTTTGCCCATCCCGGCAAGTTGCTTTTTTCTATTTTCATTAAGAAAAAATTCTTTTAAATCTGAAAAATCACTCGATAGGTCTCCGCTAAATCCACCTTCTGTAATATCATTCTTTATAGTATCAAATAATTTTGGATCGGCATTATTTTTTCGATTATTAACTGGCATATTAACTACTATTTTATTTCTTAAGACGAATTTATTTTTATTTAGTTCATTAACTAAATAAGAATTCACTTTTATATTTGAATCTATAGTAATATACAACTTATGGAGAGATTATAAAAATAAATCCTCATACGAATAACAACAGAGTATAACTTGTAAATATATAAGCCTTAAGAAAATTATACTGCTTCTATTGACAACATATTAAGTAATAAAACAATACTTATAAGTTTATAATTCAGTCATTGTTACAAGTAAAAATTACCGGTTTGTATAATATAAAATATTGCATTCCAACTGCTTTATTCAATCATGGTAATTTTCTGAATCACTCTGACATAATCCTTTGTGATACTAAACACTTTTTTCGAACAATTTATCGCATTTAATTTTTGGCACAATTGTTTCAATGGTAATTGAAGTTTTTACATTTCATAGATAATAAGATTAAAGGAGTTAAAGTGGTAAAAAAATACTAAATTATTTTTGGTCTGTTCTATTTATAATAGCAGCTTTTAATTACTACAGTTTCGGACAAACTAACACATTTAATATCTCGAAACACAAAGATTTTAGTACGGAAGATAAAATATTTGATCATTCAGACACTTTGTATATACAAGTTATACGAACTGAAATCGATTATACAAATATCAATGATTTAAAATGGGAACTTAAGTCAAAACCGGAAGGACAAGAAATTAAAGGTCATCTGAATAATAATTTTAATGGATATTATACTGCCGCAATAGCGCTTACAGAAACAAATTTGCAGTATAATGTGTGGAAATTAAAGGTAGAAATAAAAGACAACTTAGGTGGAAAATTTGAGGCTGAAGTTCCAATTGCCATTGGAGTAGATTCAATACCACCATCCGGAACAGGAGACGAGCTTGAACTTAAAGGACTTATTACACAAGTACATGATAATATTATTCAAATACGTCAAATAGATGTTACAATAAACGATTCAACAAAAATAGTTGACGAAGATAATAACGAACTAACTTTCGCTGATTTATTTCTAGGATTAAGTGCAGAGGTTAAAGCAGTTCAGCAAGAAGACGGATCATTATTGGCAAACCTAATAGAAGTAAATCTTTCTGATGCGTTGGAAGGTGAAGTAGAATTAAAAGGCGTAATCACAAAAGATAGTTCAAACAGTATAACAGTTGGCGGTCTGTCTTTCCAAATCGATAATAATACAAAAATACTAGATGGTCAAAAACAACCAATTCCTTTTGATAGTTTACATGTAGGATTATTTGTAAAAGTAAAAGGTGTTTTGCAACCAGATGGAACCTTACTTGCAATAAAAATAAAGTATGATGAAGATGATGACAGTAAAGAAAATTTCAAATTATCCGGGCCTATAGAGCAAATATCAGATACTACTATTTTTGTTGCAGGAACAATATTTTATTTTGATGATGAAACAAAAATTGAAGAGGATGATAATCTTGATATAAGTATAAGTAGTCTACAGGTAGGAACAGTAATTAAAATTAAAGGAGAATACAGATCAGACGGCAATCTTTGGGCTTTGGAAATTGAGGTAAAAGAAAAATCCGATTCAGAAATTAATGAAGAAGGTACAATAGAACTATTAGATAATAGCTCTCTAACTGTTAATGGTATATTATTTAATTTTGATGCATCAACCATTATTTATAATGATAATAAGCAAAAAGTTGATTTCAGCACATTACAAATTGGAATTGAAGTTGAAGTTAAAGCCATTGTGCTTAATGACGGCTCATATCTGGCTTTGCGGATAAAGGTTAAAAAACAAAAACAAGATGAAGTAAAAAAGGAAGGCGCAATTCAGAATTTAACTTTAACCTCCCTAACTATTCTTCAAACAGAGTTTACCGTTGATTCAACTACGGTGATTAAGAATGAAGAAGATGATGTAGTTTTATTCTCTGATCTGAGTCTAAATATGAGGGTAAAAGTTGAAGGTTATATTGATGCACTCGGTAATTATTTTGCCGAAGAAATTGAGGTAAAAGAAAAGGGCAATGATGAAATTGATATTAGCGCTCCCATTACAGCACTAAGTGAAGGAAAAATTGATGCTGCCGGTTTATCTTTTAATGTTACAGAAGTTACTATAATAATGAATGAATCTGAAGACTCCCTAAACTTTTCTAATTTACAATTAGGTCAATTCGTTAAGATTAAAGCTACCAGACTGCCAAATTTATCCTATTTAGCACTTCGAATTATTATTAAAGATTCTACCAGTAAATATTTTGAAATTGAAGGCAATATTAATTACATAGCCTTAGACTCAGTTATTATAGAAGGACAATATTTCTTAACTGATGATAACACACTTTATTTTGATGATGAAAATAATTCATTAACTTTAGATGATTTTTCAAGTAACAGCTTTGTGTCAGTTAAAGTTTCTATTACAAACGATGGAGGATTTCTAATTGTAGAAATGAAACTTAAAGAAACCGGTTCAATGCAAGGAGAAATCGAATCCGATAGCAGCTCAGCTGGAAACGCAAATTTGGGTAAAACTGCTGCTGTCAGTTTTTATCTTTACGGCATTAAAGTTATTGTAGACAACAGTACTTTAATTGTTGGAACATTCAATACAAAATTGGATCAATCCTATCTCGACACAGGTGCTGTGGTAGATGCAAAAGGAACCTTAAATAGTGCTGGGGACTTGCTAGCAAGCTCTGTTAAAGTCTTGGTAGCTAGTACTGTTACAGAAATTAATGATGTAAATAATTCTAATTTAACTTATACGTTTGCACTTCAGCAAAATTATCCTAATCCATTTAATCCTACTACAACAATAAAGTATCAATTGCCTCAAGCAGGGTTCGTATCATTAAAAGTATACGATATTTTAGGAAGTGAAGTAGCATCGTTAGTTAATCAACAACAACAAGCTGGTAATTATATTGTAAATTTTGACGCTTCACAAATTACCAGTGGAATTTATTTTTATAGGTTAGAGAGTAATAATTATTCAGTAACAAAGAGAATGCTACTTCTTAAATAACAATAAATATAATAATAAAAAATACTTTATTCAGGGGATGGCAGTAAGCCATCCCTTGTTCTTTTTGGTTTAAGTGTTATATTCATATTTTATCAATAATTAACAAATCAAGAAAAATTTTATATGATTAATATGAAAATGAAATTTGGAATTCATACAAATATTTTATCTGCAATTTTGAACTTCTAAATTTTTATATCAAAAATTCCTATAAATTTTTTCATTAATTCCGTAACAAAATCTAAAACTTCATCTGGATTATCAAATGTATTTTCTCTCTCTAATTTCATTACATCCTTGGTCTGGACAAATTTAATTTCTTTAGAATAATCACTTACGATATATTCCATTAATATTGAAAACTTGTTCGTATAAAAATCTTCGTTATCACCTTTTGGTAAAACCAGTGCAATTTTATTTCGTGTAATAACTACTCTTTCAAATTGTGCAAAAGATGTATAAAACCTTAAGATAGCAATTTTAATTAATCGTTCAATCAATATAGGATACTTTCCGAATTTATCAATCATTTCATCCTTTATTTCATCTAATTCTTCAATTTTGATAATTGAAAATAATCCTTGATAAAAACTAAGTCTATCAGACTGGTCTGGCATATCAACTTTTGGTATTCCAACTTCAAAGTATGTATCAATTGTAGGTTCACTTCTTTCTTGATGTTTAGGCAACTCTTTAAAAACATCTTTAAATTCATCTTCCTTTAATTCTTTTACAGCTTCATCCAATAATTTAACATACATATCAAATCCTACAGTATCAATTGAACCGGACTGCTCAGTACCAAGAAGATTACCGGCACCCCTAATTTCCAAATCACGCATAGCTAAATTGAAACCTCCACCCAACTCTGTTGATTCCTCTATAGCCTGAAGTCTTTTTACAGCTTTCTTTGTTAGAGTATTTAATGATGGAACCAGAAAATAACTGTATGCTTGTCTATCCGATCTTCCAACTCTTCCTCTTAATTGATGCAATTCAGCTAACCCGAACCTATCGGCACGGTTAATAATAATTGTATTTACATTCGGAATATCTAAACCGGACTCAATAATTTTTGTAGAGATTAAAACGTCAGCTTCTTTGTTCATAAAGGAATATATTACTTTTTCCAACTGAGCCGGTTTCATTTGTCCGTGAGCAACTAAAACTTTTATTTCCGGAATATGTTTTTGAATGTATGTTGAAATTTTCTCAATTGATTGTACTCGATCATGTACTAAATATACTTGTCCGTTTCTTTTAACTTCCTTTAATATCCACTCTCTAATCTTAACAATATCAAAAGTTTCAACTTTAGTATAAATTGGCTGTCTGTTTGGTGGAGGAGTTGCAATAATTGAAAGGTCTCTTGCGCCCAATAAACTTAGGTTAAGAGTTCTAGGAATTGGAGTTGCTGTTAATGTTAGAGTATCAACATTTACTCTAATTTTTCTCAACTTTTCTTTAGCCATTACTCCAAAACGATGCTCTTCATCAATTATTAGTAGTCCAAGATCTTTAAATTTTATATCTTTTGAAAGTAACCTGTGTGTACCAATTACAATATCTACTTTTCCGTTTTGTAAACTTTCTATTATTTCGTTTTGTTTTTTCTTTGAGGCAAATCTTGATAATACTGCTACTGTAACAGGGAACTGACCAAGTCGGTCTCTAAACGTATTATAATGCTGTTCAGCTAAAATTGTTGTAGGCACTAAAAGACCAACTTGTTTACCATCGTTAACTGCCTTGAATGCCGCTCTAACTGCAACCTCAGTTTTACCAAATCCTACATCTCCGCAAACCAGTCTATCCATAGGATTTTCCAATTCCATATCTGCTTTAACCTCTTCAGTTACTTTTGCCTGATCAGGAGTTGGTTCGTAAAAGAATGATGCTTCTAATTCCGCCTGCCAAACTGTATCGGGACTAAATGCAAATCCGTTTGCCGCTTTTCTTTCTGCATAAAGTTTAATTAAATCTCTTGCGGCATCCTTAATTTTAGATTTTACTTTTTTCTTTGCTGATCTCCATTCATTACTGCCAAGTTTGGTTAAACGCGGTGGAGCTTTATCACCTGATGAATATTTTTTAATTAGTGACAAATAATTCATATTTAAATAAACAATTCCGCCTTCAGCATAAAGAATTTTAATCGTTTCCTGTTCGACCATCCCAATTTTAATTGTTTCAAGACCGGAGTATTTTCCTATTCCAAAATTTTCATGAACTATAAAATCTCCTAATTTTAATGAGGCAAATTCTTTTACACGAGATTTTTTTATCTTTTGTTTTGATGTTATTTTTGTCCGGTAAGGCTTGTTAAATGTTTGATAATCTGTAAGGATAAGAATTTTCTCATCCTTTAATAAGAATCCTTCTTTTATAGCTAATACATTAATTTTTAGAACCCCTGTTTCAAGCAAATGATTTAATTCATCATTATAGCCGGATAACATATCAAAAAGCCTTCTTGCCTGAATTTCATTTTCCGCTGTTAGATAAACCAGAAATCCCTTGGAGGTAAAATCTTTTAGAATACTAAATAATAATTTAAAGTTTGAATTAATAACAGGAGGAGATAAGATTTCAAGATTATATTTTTCGTTATGATTACCAAGGGAATCTTCAATAAACCAAACTGCATTTTTCTTTAATAGTTCTTCAAAGCTAAGCCGATTGTTTAATTTAACCGTTATTTCCGGAACCTGATTTTTATTATCATCACCCTCCAATAATTCGCTTTTAAGCTCTTCATCTAAAATACCAGTTTTAATTTCTTCGGAATGAGGTAAGATTTCTTCAAGATTATTTAGTTCGAATGAGTTTGCAAACACTACTGGTTTGTCTAAATAATCAAAAATATCTGAGTTAAATTCAATTTCATCGGTTTCAATAGAAGATGCCAAAGTAACCGTTTCAATTCTTCCTGATGACCTTTGACTTACGGGGTCAAAATATCTAATCGATTCCAAAAAATCCCCGTCAAATTCTAATCTGCACGGTTGTTCTTCACTATATGACCAAAAATCTATAATGGACCCTCTTACAGCAAAACTACCAATATCAGCAACTACTTTTTCATTTTCATATTGTAGTTCGTTTAAGTATTCAATCAAATCATCATAAGTAATATCGCTGCCAACTTCTAATTTAGTTGTACTTTTATCGAACTCTAATTTTGAAGGTAATTTTACTTTCAAAAGATCATATGTAGAAATAATAACAGGGTGTTCTTTGCTTTTTATTGATGTCAACTTTTCTTGAATTGTTTCCATCTCAATATTATCAATAAATACAATGTGTTTATCAATTCCAATAATTGTTAATTCTACATTCAGCTCATTTACTTGTTGTCTGGAGGGTAATAAAACTAATGTTTGATTATTATGCCGAAAATTTTTGACAATAAATAATGCCTTAAAAGAACCGGTTAATACCGAACTATAGAATTTATTAGAAGTATTTTTTATGAACTCTTTATCTAAACTGTTAAAAACCTCTAATGAAATGAGGTTATGCAAAAAATCATTTTTCATAATATTTAAAAAGAATATACCTTACCATCCACTTTCTGCGAAGGTGTAAAAGTGTTAACATATTTTTACAAAATTGTTTATTAAAATACATTCTAAATTTAACATTTATTGAAGAAAAGAATTGATTATATTTTAGTAATAAATAATCCGGGAATATTGATATGGCAACTAAAGTAAAATACCTGCGCTCACCCAAACATCAAGAATTAAAACATGAACAACTAAAGTGGATTTGTGATACCGATTGCTTCACATTTGATACTACTGATTCCATAACACCTATTGAAGGTAGTGTTGGTCAGCATAAAGCTATTAAGGCCTTAAAAATTGGTATTGATATTGAAGGACCCGGTTATAACATTTTTATCACCGGTTTATCCGGTACCGGGAAACAAACAACAATTAAGAACTTACTTAAAGGATTACTGCCGCAAAAGAAAAGAAAACTGAGCGATTATGTTTACGTGAATAATTTTAGGGATAACGACCACCCAACACTATTAGTTTTTCCAGCAGGACAAGGCAAAAATTTCAAAAATGATTTAAAGAACACAATTACATTTCTTCTTGATAACATACCTCAAATTTTAGAGAGAGAACCTTTTCTTTCCGAAAGAAAAAAACTTATTGCTGATTATGGAAAGTCTCAACAATTATTAATGAGTAAGTTTGAAAAAAATTACAAAAAGAGAATTTAACACTGGGACAACTTAAAACGGAAGAAGTAACACGACCAGAAATTTTTGCTGTTATTGATAATCAGCCTGTATATATACAACAATTGGATGAGTTGGTAAAATCTAAAAAGATTACACGCAAAAAAGCTGATCAAATTGTTAAGAGTTATACAAGTTATCAAGATGAATTGTATTTGGTTTTTAAGGAAAGTTTAAAATTAACTCAAAACTTTCAAAAACAACTTGGAGAGTTAGAATCAAAAGCAGTTACTGATCTTGTTAATGCATCAATTGATGAATTAAAAAACAAATACAAAATAAAAAAAGTAAAAAAGTATTTAGAAAAAGTTGCAGAAAATATTTTTGAGGATTTGCATTTCTTTAAACTTGGTAAAGCAGCTCAAGAAAACCCTGAAACAGTAAAAACCGATTTTCTAAAAGCTTATGAAGTAAATCTTATTTTAGATAACTCAAGTGTTAAAGATGTACCGGTTATTATTGAAACATCTCCCACATATTCTAATTTATTCGGTGTTATTGAAAAAGTAAATGACGGTTCAGGTATTTGGCAAACCGATTTTACTCAAATTAAAACCGGCTCAATTGTTAGAGCAAATAACGGATATTTAGTAATCAATGCTAATGATGCTATTTCTGAACCCGGCGTTTGGAAAACGTTAAAACGAGTATTGCTATACGGCAAGTTGGAAATTCAAGATTTGTCAAGCCTTTATCAAATAAGTTCAAGTTCATTAAAACCGGAACCTATTGAGATTCACTGCAAAGTAATACTAATTGGAAATAATTACTCGTATTCAATTCTTTCAGAATATGAAGATGATTTTAATAAAATATTTAAAATTAAAGCCGAATTCGACTATGAAATGACCCGTTCCGAAGATGCTTTAATGGAATATGCAAGAATTATAAAAAAATTAGTTACAAATGAAAAACTGCTTAATTTTGATAAATCTGCCATTGGTAAAATAGCAGAATACGGAGCAAGATATGCCGGGAATCAAAACAAACTGACTACCAGATTTTCTTATATTGCCGATTTAGTTAGAGAAGCAAATTTTTGGGCTAAAGATGTAGGTGAAAAAATTGTAACAAAAGTTCACGTAAAAATAGCACATAATTCTGCAATAGAAAGACACAGTTTGCACGAAACCAAACTTAAGGAAATGATTGAAGAACAAACAATAATGATTGATACGGAAGGAACTCGGGTAGGTCAAATAAACGGTCTTGCTGTTTACGGTGGAAATTATTATTCGTTCGGTAAACCTTCCAGAATAACTGCATCTGTTGGACTTGGAAGCGGAAGCATTATTAATGTTGAAAGAGAAGCCGGTTTAAGCGGTAAAACACATAATAAAGGAGTTTTAATAATTTCCGGTTACTTCCGAGAAAAATTCGGTAAAAGATTTCCTCTTTCATTTTCGGCAAGTTTAGTTTTTGAACAAGGTTACGGAATGATTGACGGAGATAGTGCTTCTGTAACTGAAGTTTGTGCATTACTCTCAAGCATTTCGGAAATCCCGATTAAACAATCACTGGCTATTACAGGGTCAATAAATCAGAAAGGTGATATTCAGCCTATAGGCGGAGTTAATGAAAAGATAGAGGGATTTTTTGATATTTGCTACGAACGCGGACTTAATAAAAAGCACGGTGTAATAATTCCTCATCAAAATGTGAAAGATTTAATGCTGAAAGATGAAGTTGTAGAAGCAGTGAAAAATAAAATGTTTCATATTTATCCCATAAAAACCGTTGATGAAGCCATAGAATTATTAACAGGAGTTAAAGCCGGAAAATTATTAAAGAATTGCAGATATCAAGCACATTCTGTTTATGGAGAAGTTGAAAAACATTTGCGTGATATGAAATTAAGATTTAGACCTAAGCAAGATGAAAGACCAAAAAATAACAGTAATAAAGAAAAAGAAATAAAATCAAAAGGTAAAAAGTGATTGAACGAACTGTAAAAACAAAAATTTTAGCAACTATTGGTCCAGCTTCTGACAGTGAAGAAATGCTGCTTGCACTTATTGATTCGGGAGTAAATGCATTTAGAATGAATTTTTCACATGGAAATGAAGATTATTTCACCGACCTTTTTAATAAAATTCATAATGTATGTGAAAAAAGGAAATTACCCATTCCAATTGTGCAAGATTTACAGGGACCAAAAATTAGGATCGGACAACTTGAAGAACCGTCAATTGAAATAAAAACCGGCAATGAAATTGAGCTAACAATTGATAAAGTTATTGGAACAGAAAGCATAATTTCTTCATCTTATACAGAATTGGTTAAAGATGCTTCAATAGGAAATACAATTTTAATTGACGATGGTTTAATAAAATTAAAAGTCAAAGAAAAAAAAGAACGTTCGTTAATGTGTGAAATTATTGAGGGAGGCACGTTAAAACCTAAAAAAGGAATGAACTTACCCGGAATGAAATTAAGTACTCCATCATTAACAGAAGCTGATAAAAAAAATATGGAGTTTGCATTCCGGCACAGAGTTGATTACGTAGCACTATCTTTTGTTAGATATGCAAAAGACATTGATGATTTAAGAAATTGGATGAAAGAAAGAGGGTTTGATAAACCAATTATTGCGAAAATTGAAAAACCTGAAGCAGTTGATAATTTTGAGGAAATTCTAAAATCAGCTGATGGAATTATGGTTGCCAGAGGTGATCTTGGTGTTGAGCTTGCTCCGCAGCTTGTTCCTATTATTCAAAAAAATATTATTAGAAGATGTAACGCAGTAGGTAAATTAGTAATTACGGCAACCCAAATGTTAGAATCGATGATAAATAATCCTATTCCAACAAGAGCGGAAGCTTCTGACGTGGCTAACGCTGTACTTGATGGAACAGATGTTGTAATGTTAAGTGGCGAAACTGCCGTTGGTAAATTTCCAATTTCTACAATTCAAACAATGAAAAAGATTCTTCTTTCAACTTAATCACAAACTCAATTCCAAAGTAATGTTAAACACGAAATACCAGATGATAGAGTTGAAAACATTTTTGATGCTATCGGTAAAGCCTTCGTTGAAGTATCAGACCAAGTGAACGCAAATGCATTAGTTGTTTTTACTCATAAAGGGAGAAAAGCAAATATACTGTCTAAATTTAATCCCAAAGCAAACATTTACGCTTTTTCGGATTCTTTTTCTACATTAAACCATCTAAATCTTCATAAAGGAATTACTCCTTTATTTATCAAAGATATTAATGACGAAGAGTTTTATATACCAAGATCTGTTGAAATATTAAAATCTAAAGGTATTTTAGAAAAAGGCAATTTAGTATTGTTTACTGCAGGTGCTCCAATTACTGAAACAGATAGGAAAAGTTGGGTGAGGTTTTTAGTTGTGTAATATTTAGAGGTCTCTTACACTTAACAAAAAGAATATATCATTCCTGTTCCTGTATATTTTAAACGGAGATTTATAAACTATATCTGTTAGAAACTTTACAAATATATGAGAGGTAAAAAACTTATTAATAAACCTCAATTATTATTTGATGAAACTAAAATAAATAGCGAATAGCAGATGAACCATAAACTTGCAAAATGGTGGGAACCTCATGAAAATGGTAAAATCCTCTGCACACTTTGTCCCCGTTATTGTACAATTGGTAAAGGACAAAAAGGATTTTGCTACATTCGCGAGAACATCGATGATAAACTTTACTCAATTGGTTATGGCAAGCCGACCGGTTTTGCAGTTGATCCGATTGAGAAAAAACCTCTGTCTCATTTTTTACCAGGGACAAATGTTTTAAGTTTTGGAACTGCAGGATGTAATTTGGGGTGCAAATTTTGTCAAAACTGGACAACCAGTAAATCTCAAATAGATGACATTCATTCCTTAGAAGCTACTCCCGAACAAGTTGTAAATCTTGCGAAAAAATACCGTACACCTTCAATAGCTTATACATATAACGACCCGACAATTTTCGGTGAATATGTTATTGATATTTCCAAAATTGCCAGAGAAGAAAACATTAAATCGGTTATGGTAACAGCAGGCTACATTGATAAAAAAGCTCGAAAAGAAATATACAAATATATTGATGCTGCAAATGTTGATCTAAAAGCATTTACCGAAACATTTTACCGCAAACTTACCTTCTCGCACTTAAATGATATTTTAGACACACTGCTTTGGTTAAAAAACGAAACTGATATTTGGTTGGAGATTACAACACTTTTAATTCCTGGGGAAAATGATTCCGAAAATGAAATAATGCAATTATGCAGTTGGGTTATTAAAAATCTTGGTGAAAATGTTCCTATTCATTTTACAGCTTTTCATCCCGATTTTAAAATGAAAAATAAACCGAGAACTCCTTCCGTAACTTTAGATATGGCTAGAAATATTGCAATAAAAGAAGGAATAAATTACGTCTATGTGGGTAATGTTCATAATTTGGAAGGACAAACAACATATTGTCCAAACTGTAATGAACCTGTAATTACCAGAGATTGGCACTCTGTTTTAGATATTAAATTAAAAGATAGTAAATGTTATAAGTGTGGTGAAAAAATTGCAGGAGTGTTTCAATAATAAACTATATATTTAAATTTGTATTAGATAATGTTTCATTAACAGTAAAAAGGAGTCCCGAAAGATGCATGAAAAAAGTCTTAAACTATTAAACAAAGCCGTTGCAGATGAACTCTCCGCAGTACATCAATATATGTATTTCCATTTTCACTGTGATGATCAAGGTTTAGATCTTCTTGCTGGATTGTTTAAACGAACAGCAATAGAGGAAATGATACACGTTGAACGCTTGGCCGAAAGAATTTTATTCTTAAAAGGTGATGTTGAGATGGAAACATCAGCAGGAGTTAAAAATATCAAAAGTGTAAAGGAAATGTTGGAATTAGCCTCTCAGATGGAAGTTGAAAGTGCCAAAGAATATAATCTTTGGGCTAACGAATGTTCTGCCAATTCAGATTCTGTTTCAAAAAAATTATTTGAAGATTTGGTTATGGATGAAGAGCGTCATTTCGATCAATTTGATACAGAACTAGAAAACTTATCAAAATTTGGTGATGGTTATCTCGCATTACAATCAATTGAACGAAGTAAAAACAGAGCCACCGGACAAGTAGAATAAGCAATAAACCCGGTTTTACAACCGGGCTTATTATTTGAGACTTTTTTATTATTATTTTTGAGTTGCTTTGAGCATCCAAACAGCTTTTTCTAACCAAGCAACATTTTCATCTGCAAGAGCTTGTGTTGTTAAATCAGATTGCTCTTCTGCAAGTTTTGAAGTTTTATTAAATTCCTTTAACAAATAACTAAAATCTTTAGTTACCGATTTAATTACATCTGAAGCTGAAAAATCATTTTTATTTTCCTCCTTAATTTTGGAAATTTTCAAATAATCTTTCATAGTTGTAAG
>JAJRZB010000479.1 GCA_024275455.1 Bacteroidota bacterium
AACCGAAAAAGCAGAAAAATTGAAAGCCGGTCAATCCGGTTTGCTTGCACTAGATTGGAACAACGGTAATAGAAACATATTGGCTGATTTTAACTTAACAGGATTGATACTTGGACAAACTCTTCACACAAAAGATTACGACATCTACCGTGCTCTTATTGAGGCAACTGCTTTTGGTGCTTTGATGATAATAGAACGAATGGAAGAATATGGAATAAAGATTGAGAAACTGGTTAATTGCGGTGGTATTGCTGAAAATAATCCAATGGTAATGCAGATTTATGCAGATATTTTAGGGAGACCGATGGAAGTTGCTGCAAATGGACAGACAGTTGCGATGGGGGCGGCAATAATTGGAGGATTCGTTGCTATGAAAGGTATGGATGGTTTTGAAAACATTGAAGTAATTCAATCGAGAGTATGTAAGGTAAAAGAAACAAATTATATCCCCAACGAAAAAGAACATAAGATTTACTCTGAAATTTATAAATTATATAAAAAACTCCATGATACATTTGGGGTAAAGGAATACAAAGAAAGTCTATTCGAAGTGATGAAAAAATTAATAAGTATTAAAAAGGATATCTAATGAATGAAGGTAACATTCAAGAATTTAAAGGAATTTGGCCTGTTCTGATAACACCTTATAACGATGATTTATCAATTGATGTTAGTGGATATAGGAAATTATTAGAATGGTATTTAACATTTGGTGTCGGCGGACTTTACGCAAATTGTCAATCCAGTGAAATGAGTGAACTTACAAATAACGAACGATTATTATTAATTACAGAAGCAGTAAAAACAGTAAACGGAAAAGTTCCGGTAGTCGCTACCGGTAATTTTGGCGAAAACATTGATGAACATATCGAATTTATAAATAAGGTTGCAGATACCGGAATTGATGTTGTAATGCTGACAGTTCCAACATTTCATAATAATGATGAAGAGTTGGAAAAGTATTACTTAACAATTGCTGAAAAGGTAAAAGTTAAGCTAGGTATATATGAATGTCCTGTACCGCGTTCATATAATTTAGGACTTGAGTTAATTGAAATACTTGCTAAATCTGGTAGATTCCATGCATTCAAAGAAACAAGTTGTAACCTTGAAAAAATTAAAGCTATTACAAAAATTACAGAAAACACCCCTTTTTCTTATCTACAAGCAAATGTTCCGTATATGTTAGAATCATTCAAATTTGGTGCTGCAGGTTCTATGAATATTGCAGCTAACTGGTTACCGGATCTTGAAGTTGAAATATACAAACAAACAAGGAATGGTATTTCTAAAGCAATTAAATTAAATACAATATTATGTGGAATGGAAATGGTCCAACGCTCAATACATCCTATGGGAGTAAAATATTTGATTAGTAAACGAGGTGTTCCAATAACCCCGCTAACACGATATCCGCGTACTCTTTCTTTAGAGGAAAAATATAGTTTGGATCAAGCATCAAAATACTGGTTTGAAAATAATGGGTCGTTAAAAGTATTAAATAATATTTAATCTTATTATTTTCAAAAACTGTTTTTATGATAAATAGTAAAATACCTCACCTATTACATTTACATAAAAGGATAATAATTTTATGAAACCAGAAAATAAAAACGTCAATTACAAATTTCATTTTATACCCAACACTCATTGGGATAGAGAATGGCTTTATGATTTTCAAGAAACAAGAATGTTTCTTGTTGAGTTTATGGATAAATTGTTAGAGATATTTAATGAGTTTCCAGAATATAAAACTTATTTACTCGATTCACAGATAATTCCAGTTGAAGATTATTTGGCAATCAGACCCGAAAAGAAAGAGGAAATCAGCAGAAGAATTCAAGAAGGACGATTTCAAGTAGGACCTTGGTACACTTTACCGGAAGAACATTTAGTAAATGGTGAATCTCTTATTAGGAATTTATTAATCGGTCATCGTATTACAAAAAAATATGGTGAACCAATGAAGGTTGGTTATTCTCCGTTTTCATATGGACAAGCTTCACAAATGCCACAGATCTACAAAGGATTTGATATAGATACGATTCTTTTTTATCACGGAGTTAATTCCGGTGAAGTTCCTGCTGAGTTTATTTTTGAAGGTGCTGATGGTACGCAGATTCTAGGCTCCCGTATGGGTTCCAATGCTAGATATAATTTTTTCTTTACTGTTTATCGTCCCTCTGTTTATGGTAAGGAAATCTTAGAACGTGATTATAACTGGGATGAAAAAGGACTTCCGTTTCATCTTGCTGCAAATGGCAAACACATGGGACATCATATCTTACTTGATCCCATTAAAAGGTTAGATCCTGAAGCTGTAAAAAGAACAATGCAAGAACTGAAAGAAATTGAAACGGAACATGCGACTACCAACAACATTGCTTGTATGCAAGGAATGGACAGCACACAACCTGATGTTTACGAAATGAAGACTATGCAGGAAGCAGCAAAGAATTTAACCGATGATGAAATATTCCACAGCAGTTTGCCTGAATTTATTGATGCGCTTAAAAAATCAGTAAATTGGGATAACTTGATCGTGCTGAAAGGAGAACGCCGAACACCGCGTCAGTTAGGAACGAGAAAACATTTATATGGTGATGTAACTTCAACACGCACAAATATGAAGAGAAAAAACGCTTTAGCTGAGCAAGAATTGCAGCGCAAAGCTGAGCCTTATTCTGTTATTGCATTTCTACTTGGTAGTGAATATCCGAAAAACTATTTAGATATGGCTTGGAAATATTTGTTGCAGTCACATCCACATGATTCAATTTCTGGTACCGGCTTAGACCAAATCGAGAAGGATGTACATCACAGATTGGACCAGTGCAGAAGTATTGCAAATGGAATAATTAACCGATCACTTCAAGCAGTTCAATTGAATATAGATAACTCTGATCTTGCAGAAGATGAAATTGCTTTGACCGTTTACAATCCCACACCTTATAGCAGGAGTGAAGTTGTAACATCAGTTGTAGATCTTCCATTGAGAAGCGGTTTTAAAAATTATACAATTGTTGATGGTATTACTGGAGAGAAAATTTTATTCCAAGAAGAAGCTCGTTACGAGCATGCTGCAATTGTACGTCACCTTGGTGATGCAACAATGGAAATGCCATCATTACGTATTCATGTCCACTTACAATTGGATGATATCCCAGCACTTGGGTATAAATCGTTGGTTGTAAAACCTTCTGATGATTTCCATTGGAATTACAAATCCTTAGTTACCGGGCAAAACAAAATGGAGAATGATTTTATCTCCGTTGTCGTCAATGAGAACGGGACTTTGAACATTACTGATAAATCAACCGGTCATGTTTATGAAGGGCTTCATTATTTTTCTGATGATGGCGAGGTAGGTCATGCCTGGCGTCACGTTCCACCAGCTTACGATAGGGTGATAACGACATTGAATTCAACTCCTAAAATTGAATTGATACAAAACGGTACTGAACTGGCTCGCTTTGCAGTTACTCATTCAATGCAAATCCCAATTAGAATGGATGAAGGGAAAGGGGATTACGTTAGAAGATTGGATGCTGACGGTGATGATGCTGGCAGATCAACCGAAACGAGAGAAATGCAGATCCGTTCGGAATTTACTCTTACAAAAAACTCCAAAGGTGTATCGGTTAAAACTACATTTTTTAACAACTGTGAAGACCACAGATTAAGAGTAATGTTCCCGAGTTATATCAATTCAAAATACTCGTATGCAGAAGAACCATTTGATGTTATTGAACGGGAAATTGATAGAAATGATGATAGTCCTTGGGCACATACTTGGAATCCGACACATCCGCATCAGAGGTTTGTGGATGTTAGTGATGGTGAAATCGGGTTGGCAATTATTAACGATGGTTTGCGTGAGTATGAAGTTACTGATAATGAAAGTAGGACAATCGGGATAACACTTTTGCGTGCTTTTGAAATTGCGCTTGCAACTGTTGCCTGGAAGTGGGAACGACATCCAGAAATGAAAGGGTCACAGTCACTTGGTGATCATGAATTCAATTATTTTATTTATCCGCATAAAGGTGATTGGGATGAAGGTAGGGTAATGCAGCAAGCCGATTACTTTAATGTCCCGATTGATATTGCACAAGCCGGACCTCATGAAGGCAGTCTACCAAAATCATTTAGCTTTGTTGAATTACTTGGTGAGGGATTAATGCTTTCATCAATTAAAAAAGCTGAAGATTCTGATAGCGTTGTTATTAGAGTTTATAATCCCACCAAACGAACAATTAACGGAAAATTGAAATTGTTCAAAGAACTGGCTGGAGTGAATCTTCTAAACCTAAATGAAGAACTGATTACTGAAGGAAAAGCAGAATCAAATAGGAACGAAATATCGTTTGAAGCAGAAACAAAAAAAATTATTACACTCGAAATTAAATTTAATTAATATATAAAGGCGGAGAATTTATATGACAAACATGGTTAATGAGGGTAAAGGAAAAAAAGTTCATGTAATATCTAATACTCACTGGGATCGTGCCTGGGTTTATCCATTTAACGAAACCAGGTTATTGCTTGTTGAGTTTATGGATAACTTACTTGAACTTTTAGAAACAGATCCGAAATTTCATTCATTTTTATTGGACTCACAGACCATTGCAGTTGAAGATTATTTAGAGTTTAGACCCGAACGAAAAGAGCAAATTCAGAAGTTTGTAAAAGCAGGAAAACTTATTGTTGGTCCTTGGTATAATTTGCCAGAAGAATACATTGTTAATGGTGAATCTCTTGTAAGGAATTTGGTTGTTGGTCATAGTCAAGCTGAAGAACTTGGAAAAGTAAGCAAAATAGGATATACTCCGTTTTCCTATGGACAGACTTCACAAATGCCTCAGATCTATCACGGATTTGATATAGATACAATCATTTTTTATCGCGGGATAAATACTAAGAAGGCGGAGTTTATTCTAGAAGGTCCTGACGGCTCACGTGTATTAGGTTGCCGATTTGGTGCGTTGTCAAGATTCAGTTACTATTTTTATGTTTATCGTATGGCTCGCTTCGGTATGGGGCGCGACGAATGGTGGTACGATTGGGATAGAGGGGCTTTGCCGTTCAGACTTAACAATGAGTTTCACCCGCATGAACATTATTATCCGCTTGATGTTGCGCAAGAAGACTTTGACTTGAGTGTTTTACCAAAGCAAGTTAAAAAACTTATTGATGATGAGAGTGAACATTTTACTACTTCCCATATTGCTTGTATGCAAGGGTTTGACTGCTCATCTCCTGATCCGAATGAATCACTACTTGCAGAAGAATCGAACAAAGTTGCAAATAAATTGGGACATGAGCTTTTCTTGGATTCCTTAGAGAACTTCATGAATGAAATGAGAAAAGAAG
>JAJRZB010000480.1 GCA_024275455.1 Bacteroidota bacterium
AACCGGCAGGCAGAGCTGAATACGCCTGTTCCCACCGCTCCTGTAGTCATTGGCGATAATGTCTGGCTGGCTATGAATGTGGTTGTTCTGAAAGGAGTGAAAATCGGTAAAAACAGCGTTGTCGGCGCCAATTCAGTGGTGACCAAAGATATTCCGGCCGGTGTGCTTGCAGTGGGGCAACCCGCAATGGTCGTACGTAAATTAGCGAGTTGCCGGTAGGGTAAAAAGAATTTATACGGGTTGATTCAGTGCAATATTTTAATATCCTTCCCTGGAAAACAACAGCATTCTTTGGAACTTTGATCACGGTATTAGGTGGAATAGTTCTAGCAAAACTCATACTTGCTGAACAGTATCGGTATATTTTTATTGTTTTTGTTATTCCAACGTTAGCATTAACTTTTAGGAAATATTGGAACAGAAAAGATTTAGTAAAAATTGTAATTATAACGTCGTTTTTTTCTATACCCGTTAATATTTCTACAACAAACTTAGGGTCTACATCACAATATATAATAATCGGCGTATTTTTCCTGTTTATTGTAGGTTATTTGATTGGATGGGTAAAAGTTGTTTTCACGAAAAATATTTTTTTAATGATTTCTCTATTGTTTGCAAATGGTGCAATTTCAACTTTTAGCACACTTGGCAATCATGATATTTTTAGAACATCGTTCTGGTCGTTAATTATGTTGATAACCTGTGGTTTTTTCCTTCTTATTATTGACTCGATTGATTTTATAAATAAAGAAGAGAAAGAAAAATATTTTACTCAGTTAATGGATTTAATAATTTTCTTAACCTGTGTGCAGGTAATAATAGGAGCTATTGTATATTATGTCCCCGATGCGGGGACATACTTGAGCATTTTTTACTCTGAAAATAACGAGCAATTTTTAGTTACGACTATAACAGTAAAAAATATTGCTCGATTGCGAACTATCGTGTTAACCGTTGAAAGCCTTGGTGAATTTGTTTCAGTCTTGATGCCTTACATCTTATACAGGTTAACAGCAAAGAAGTTCAGTCCTGTATATATTGTATATATGCTTATTTTATGTTCGGGACTTATGTTATCTGCTACAAGATCCGGCATGATTCTTACCTGCTTTTCAATAGTAGTTTACTTGGTGTTTATTGAGACTTCGTTGAAGAAGAAGATATCGCTAATTTTTTCCACGGTAGTTGTTTTACTGATAATTTTTTATTTTAATGTTGGTGTATCAACGAGTTCGGAAAGATTTTTAATGGCATATGATAATTATATGGCGGGGGGGACTGTTCTTGATGTTGCCAATAGAAGTTTTTTTAAGGATAATCTTGGATTCTTATTTGATACAATATCGTTATTTGGAAATGGTCTTGTGTCTCCTTTGATGTACGGGATCTTATATATCGATTTTCACAATCTTTTTATGACCATCTTGTTCAGGTATGGAGTTGTTGGGTTTATAATATATTTTTCATTTCCAGCTATATTGATAAAACAAACTTTTGCTCAATACAAACTGTTTTCCACTGAAAAAATTTATAAAGTAATTTTATTGTCTATTTTTATCTTTTTTGTCAACGAATGTCAGTTTGAATATACTAGACAATTATCTGGGGTACTTATCATCTGGCAGCTCTTTTCGGTATATTTTTTACTGGTTAAAAATATGCCCCCTCGGTATGTGGTGTCTGATTCTGAAACGGTTTGATCATGTGCGGCTTCACCGGAATAATTAACCCAAATCAGTTTGGCAACCATGAGTTTACTGCAATGCCTGCAAATATGTTTGATTACCCTCCTGCATTGGAAATAGACGCCTCAATATAAATGCCCAAACATATCCTCATTCTTTCTGAATCAGCTTCCTTCCCTTGGGGGATGGCAGCGGCCAACCGTGTGCGCAACCTTGCCAAAGGATTGCTGTTGGAGGGCTG
>JAJRZB010000481.1 GCA_024275455.1 Bacteroidota bacterium
GTTAAATATAAACCGCCGGTGTATGATACATAAAATCTTCCTTCTTCATTTTGGTCTAGCAAAATATCGTAAACACTTCCATTCGGATCTATTGCCAAAAGAGCCGAGTCTATTCTTTCCCAACTATCACCGCCGTTGGTTGTGATTGCCAACCGCCAAGAATCTTGTTCGTCTTCATCGTTCATATATTTTACTTGGCCGCAATACAATACATCGGGGTTATTTTTACTAATAGTCAGAGACATGATGTTGCCAATAGAAAATACTAAATTATTATTAATTCTTTCCCAGGATTCACCCGAATCTGTTGATTTTGTGATAAATCTAAAATCTTCAATACCATATATAGTATTAGTATCTGTGTAATCAAAAACAAAATTTCTATATTTACCATTCTCGGTTATATTCCATGTTTCGCCACCATCTGTGCTTCTGAATAAAATCGGTTCATGTGAAAATACACCACCGCTTGATGTAAAAATAATTTTTGGATTATATAGATGTATTACAACCTTGCGAATTTCACCCCAATTACGTAAATCGTATTCAGGAAACAAATCGGAAAATCCGGTTGAGTCCCAACTTTCACCCCGGTCAATGGTTTTATACAGATCAATCCCCGCAGCAACATAACCTATATTGTAGTTTGTAGTATTGAAAGATATCTCATATGCCATTACGTGCGGTTTAGAAAATTCACTTGAATTAATGATCGCTGAATTCCATGTTGTACCATAATCAAGAGATATTTTTATCTTTGGTCCGTAACTTCCTGTTGTTGCTATTAACCTTCCTTCAATTTCCGGATCGATGAATAAATCTTTTACACTCTCACCTAATACTGCAAATGAATCGGATAGTGTTGTATTTATTCCGGTTAACAAAGTATTGCCTTGTTGTGCATTTAAAGTAAACGAGACTAATAACAATAAAATTAACATCTTCATATTTCCCCCTTACTTTGATATTATTAATTTTCTGGTTTTAGTAAATCCGTTTACATTAAGTGTATAGAAATAAACTCCGCTCGAAATTTTGTTTTCAGTATCAAATTTAATTTCATAATTTCCTTTAGGCTGCCATTTTTTAACCAACGTTTTTACTGTTCTGCCAAGTATATCTTTAACCATCAAAGATACTATACCATCTTCCTTTATTGAATATCTTATTATTGTTGACGGATTAAAAGGATTTGGATAATTATTACTTAAACTGTACTCATAAACTATTGTTTTCTCTTGGTTTTCAGCAGCAATTTTATTACTCCAATTTGAGCCGGTACTAACTTCATTTGATGTAACGGATTCCACACCGTCCAAATCTACTGATGTAACTCTATAATAATGTGTTGATGTTGCAAATCTTGGATGAGTTATTGTAACACTATAATCTGTCCAAGAATTAGTATTATTTGCCGTGGAATATTCATAAGCAACTTTTTGAAAATGTGTGTATTGTCCATTAATATTATATGCTCTGTAAATATTATACCTATCAATTTGGTAACCTGGGATTTCATTCCACTGAATTGTTGGATGTGAACCATAAGAACCCAAAAGTATTACATTTTGAGGTTGATTATTGTTTATTTGATAATTTGGATTTGCTTGCTGTAAAGCAACATTTGTTTGCAATAATCCGTTCCCAAATTTTAACTGATCTCCCAAATCATAAGCGCTTTCGTTTAATATCTTTCTTACATCATAATTTATCCAATTGGGATACTTTGAAAAAATAAGTGCAGCAACTCCGGCAACTTGTGGAGCCGAGGCAGAAGTGCCTCTACCATACGTGGTATTATTAAAATATCCCCAATTATTCGGATTTTGTGCATTACTAGTTAACAGTGTATATATTTTATCAGCCGGTGCAACAATCTCTTGCTCCTGCCCATATCTTCCATAGCTTTTCCAATTTTTATAGATACCGCCAATTGCCATTACACTTGGATTTCTAGCCGGGTATTGTATTCCTTGACTATAAGTATTGCCACTTGATGCAACGAGCAAACATCCTTTTTCTTTATAGGCATATTCTATGGCTGCATCAATTGATGATTGATAATCTTCCAAATCGTTACCAATAATAGTAAGGCTCATATTAATTATTTTTGCCCCGTTGTTTGCAGCAAATATAATAGCATCATCTATTTTTTCTGTTTTTTCTATATCAGCATTATTATAAAACACCCTTAAGGACATAATTTTAGAACCGCCCGAACCGTTCCATCCACCGGCGATTCCGGCAATAGCAGAGCCGTTATTTGTCTCAGCCGCTATTATTCCGGCAACGCTTGTTCCATGATGTTCATCATCTTCCGGATGAGGATAAGAATCATTACCAACATAGTCCCAGCCATAACCCGACCAAATGTTTGCACTAATATCAGTATTTGCATTATCAACTCCTTCGTCAATAACAGCAATAATAACATTCGGAGAACCTTTTGTAATTGCCCAAGCGGCTTCGATATTAATATCTGGTTCTCCGTTGCTGTTTTCAAGATAATATTGTTTAGAAAATTCCGGATCATTAGAACCCAATAATTTACCATAAGTTGTTACTTCAATTGAATAGAACAAACCGCTTTCTTCCAATTTCTCAAACACTTCATAGAATTTAGAGTTTTCCGGTAAAATTAAATCGCAATACCCTAAAATATTTTCATTTTCAATTATAATATTGTTTTCTTTGCATAGTTTTTCAAATTTCTGTTTGTCCTGTTTATTTTTGAGTTTTACAGTCATTGATCTTTCTTTAACTTCAAATTTTTCATTTGTTACTTGGTCGGTCGTATACCACTTACCTTTTTCTTCAAAATATGTTTTACTATGAAGTATTTTGGTATTAGATTGTGAAAAAGTCAAAATATTAAATAATAAATATAGCAGAACAACTAAGTTTGAAAATTTAAATCGGACATGGCGGGGGGGGTATTTTGCATTTTTAACCTCGCTAATTTTGTTTAAGAATTGTTTTATTTATTATAAAGCAGAATAAACTTAAATTATTGAGACACTTGTAATGTAAGATATTTGGGGAAGTTTGTCAAGTTAATAATATTGAACTGTTTTAATTTTTACTCATATGCCAGACACTTTATCAAAAGGCAAACAAGTTTTAGTGCCAGGCACATAAGAATTTACCGAAGCAGTAGCATCTTCTTAACTTTTCTAAAATTTCCGCTCTGCAATTCATAAAAGTACATCCCCGAACTTAAATTATTTGCATCAAAAATAACCTCATAATTTCCGGGTTGTTTTGCTTCGTTTACTAATGTTGTTACTTCTCTGCCAAGAACATCATAAATTTTTAGAGAGATAAAAACCCCCCTTGTATTCCCCCCTTTCGCAAAGGGGGGATTAAGGGGGGTTGGTATTTGATACTTTATTGTTGTACTTGGGTTAAACGGATTTGGGTAGTTTTGGTATAAACAAAATAATTGAGAAGTTTTTGTTTTTTCTTCTTCAATTCCAACAACAAACTTTTTCATAGAATAGATATAAACTTTACCAAGTGGATTTTCATGATTTGGATAGTTCGGAGATAATACATAAAATTCGTTAAAGCCATCTCCATTTAGGTCTCCACAATTTCCAACCATTCTTCCAAATTCACACCATTTTGTTTCCCCTTCTAGTGAAAAATCTGGTATAGTATCAATTTCGGAACTGCCTAAATAAATATTTAGTTTACTTACCATAATATTACTACTGTTAATAAAATTTTTTATATTTATTGCAAAATCTGAATATCCATCATTGTTTATATCACCAATTCCACCAAATCCAAATCCAAAATTATCAATGTTTTTATAAGCAGTAAATTCAAGTTTATTAGAGGCATTGAAATTTTCTGAACCAAAATAAAGTATTGGATTACCTGTTCCTTCGCTTACTAGAAAATCATCAAAACTATCTCCGTTAACATCACCAACATATGATAAGTTACTACCTTCCGAGATATTAAAGAATAAATCAGGTTGGTTACTTATATCTTCCTTACCAAAGTATACATTACATTTTGGGTCTGTATTTGTTGAACTAACTACTGGCAGTGATACCAATAAATCATTAAAACCATCTCCATTTAGATCACCGGTAATATCTGCACTTGAACCGAAACCATCATGCCAAGAGGCGCTTGTAAATGTTACCGATGGAGTATAGGATATTGTGTCTCCACCTAAATATAAAAATACTTTCCCCAAGGAATTCATATTGTTAGCCGGTATAGCGGAAACAAAGTCTCTAAAACCATCTTTATTCATATCTCCTCCGGTTGTTGGTGTCCCTGAAATTTGCACAATTTGACAGTTTGAAGAATCAAAGCCGTCATCGCCTAAACAAAGATATAGCTTTATCTCAGGGAATATGGTACCTGTATAACTGTTGAAGAAAAAATCATCATATCCATCATTATTAATGTCACCTATTGGAATGTTGAAATATGAACCTGTTAATTCTGCCGGTAGGTTAAAATGATAAATATTTGCAGTAGAAAAGGTATCAGAACCGAAATAGATGTCAAAATAATCTGCCCCATAAAATCCATTATTTTTCCATTGTAAATTTTTTATATAAAACTCATCAAAACCATCATTGTTTATATCACCGATAGTATTAATATATTTTATTGGCTCATAAATATCATGTCCTGTAACCGTTTTAATAAGGAAGAGACTATCTTGAGCAAATAAGTAGCCAAAGCTAGTTAATGTAATAATAATTACTCGAAGAAATAATAATTTATATGTTTTCATCTTGTTACCTTTGGATTATAAACTAAAAAAGCGCGAGCAAGATTATGGAATTTTGCTTTTCAAAATTAGTATCATAATTATTTTAATAATATCATTTTGGATGTTCCCGTAAATTGTTGATTATCTTTTTTTACATAAAGTGCTGAAAGCCTGTAAATATATATTCCACTTGACACTATATTACCAAATTCATTTTTACTATCCCATATAATATCATGATAGCCTGCTAGTTGCTCAAGTAATTCATATGATCTAATTTCATTTCCCAAAATATCGTAAACTGTTAATTTAACATCAGAAGTATAGGGTAAACCATATTTTATTGTTGTTGATGGATTGAATGGATTTGGAAAATTACCAACAAGTTCATATTTCTCAGGTATCTTATGCTTAGATTTATCGCTAATTTTCTCTTGATAATTTACCCTTTTCTCAATCTGACTAATGTTAGTATAGATTTCTGTTTCAGGGCAGCCAACAAGATTATGTGAATAACTCAAATAATGATATCCATAGCTGTATTTAGAAATAAGTTCTGCCACACCAAGATGTCGGTTTCCATTAATTATTAAGTCAGCAAATTCTTCAAATAGATGAAAAGAGGCGAAGACTAATCCAAACCTAGTATTACCTAAGAATGCAGGCCCTCCAGTAAGATTATTGATAGTAAAACTTTCTCCCATATTATATTTGTTTGGAGCTGTATTGTGATCATCAAATGGCATATTTTCACAACCAACAGAATAAGTTATAGCGGGATAATCAATATTTGTTAAATTATCTAAACCATCTTGATTTTCGGATACTTCTCCTGTTTCTATATTATCTTCTGAATTAAGGCACCATCTTGGATATTGATTTAATTCGCTAGACATTGTTGTTACCGCATTAGGGCCGCCATGACCAAACCAACCATACAAACCGTATCTTTCGTTCATTTTAGCTAAAACATTGTTTGCATAAGGTGAATTAGGAATATTAGCATTTGCACCTGGTTGTTCCTCCCAAATGGTATTGCTAAAAGATGAAAGATGATTTGCAACAGAATTAGCTTGATTACCATTTTGCATTTGATCTGATTGGATCAGAAAGGATCTAAGTACATAATAAGGATTTCCAGGGCCTGGATTTTGCTCATACTTTATTAGTTTTTGTGTCCAATTATTTATTTCGCTTGCTGTTGTACACAATAACCTTCCAACAAATAATTCTGGATAGTAATCTGGATTATCATCATTACTCTCTCCAGTATATTCATCTTGGTCCACATCCCAATCACCGTTCCTATCAGCAAAATATATATCTGCCGGTATTTTATTACCATCTTTAAGTGTTTGTGTCCCATCCCAAAATCCCAAGTATTATATTGCCCATTTAACTCACCACAACCATATCTTATAGGTACCTTTTGATAATCACCACCTAACAAAACCCAAGTTCCTCCTACTTCGTATAAATCTCTTAAGTAAGCCCTAATTTTACCGGCATCATCATATATTCCAGACCATGTATCACCAGTATAATTTGCATAAATAGATTCTACTGTAACTATTCCTGCACTTAATCCTTTGTTGATTTTATGATTTATCAAACTATTAAAATAGTATTGTAATGAGTTTGTTGTAATTACTGTGTACTCATAAAATTCCACAGGTGTTGGTTTTTTTAATTGGTTTTCTACAGTTTCAAATTTTTTTGTAAGCATTGGTTTATGTTGGTACTTGGCAATATCATCTTTATTGTCAACAATAAAATTAAGTATATTATTCCAAATTTCCTGAGTCCTATATGTTCTAATTCTCGGTAAAACAATTTCGTGAGTATTACCTTTTAAGTCTAAAATTATTTTAAAGTCATCTAATTCTTCTAATTGCTCCAGTTTGGGATAATATTGAAAAGGAACTACCTTTAGTGTAATAATATGATTGTTATTATCTAAATATCCACTATTAACAATTTCAATTACTTTTTCCGGCCATGGATTTTCAGATTCATAAATTTTAGGGTCAGGCTTCACAAATTCAGGTTCATTAATATTAATAAGTGTTGGTATATCTGGTTGTGATGGGAAAACTTTATTTGTCAATTTTTTCTCTTCTACAATATTATATGTAAAATTAATTTTAGCTACATCTTGTTGAGCAGGAATTATTAATTTAACATACTTTACTGGTAAACTTGGTGCTCCTATAATTCCAGTATTAATATGTTCTTCAAAGGAAATTTTGATGTAATGATTATTATCCTTTGCTTTTTCTGAAAAATAATTTTTGCTAACATTTTTAAAACTTACTGAGTAAGAAACTTGTGCCAAGATGATAGTTGGTAATAAAATAAATAGCAATTGAACAATTAAAAATTGAAATCGGATATGGGGGGGGTATTTTGCATTTTAAACCTCGCTAATTTTGTTTAA
>JAJRZB010000482.1 GCA_024275455.1 Bacteroidota bacterium
AGCAAAAATCGGTCAGATTTATTGAGAACCATGATGAAGAACGTGCCGTAACTTCTTTGGGAACAGAAAAAGCCAAGGCTTCTGCAATAATTATAGGCACTATTTATGGAATGAAACTGTATTATGACGGTCAATTTGAAGATAAAAAAATAAAACTTCCGGTACAATTAGGAAGAGAACCCGAAGAAAAAGTAAACCAATGTATTGTCGATCTGTATAAAAAATTATTTGAAATTACATCTTCCGAAATTTTTAAAAACGGTAAATGGGAATTATTATCACCGGCTCCATCATGGAAAGATAATCCTACATTTAAAAATTTATTAATTTGGCAAATAGAATACCAAGGCAAAAAGAGATTGGTTGTAATAAATTATTCCAAATCCGTTGCACAAGGAAGAATAGAACTTAATGTCTCTGATTATCCTTATAAATTTAAATTAAAGGACTTATTGAATGACAAAATATATTACAGAAAAACGGACGAGGTAACAAACGAAGGATTATTTATAGAATTAGGTCCTTATAAAAGTCATATTTTTTCTTACTAAATGAAATTGATGAAAACCGCCGTAATTATTCCCGCTTATAATGAACAAGATTCAATTGCAAAGGTAATTGATTACATTCCAAAAGAATTAGTCAGTGAAATAATAGTTGTTAACAATAACTCGACCGATAATACTGCCGAAGCAGCTAAGAAAGCCGGGGCAACTGTTTTATTGGAAACTTTTCAAGGGTATGGAGCTGCTTGCTTAAAAGGTATAAATTATTGCAAAGAAAAGAATTTTGATGTAATTTTATTCCTCGATGGCGATTATAGTGATTATCCTGAAGAAGCAAAAGAGATATTAGCTCCTATTCTTAATAACGAGTATGATTTTGTACTCGGATCACGAAGAATGGGCAAAAGAGAAAAAGGTGCTCTGCCAATTCAATCGCAAATAGGAAGTATTATTGCCGGTATCCTAATTAAACTTTTCTGGGGAGTTAAGTATACGGATTTAGGTCCGTTTAGGGCAATTAAATTTGATAAACTTTTAGCCCTAAACATGGAGGACAAATGGTACGGGTGGACCGTAGAAATGCAAATTAAAGCTGCCAGAGAAAAATACCGTATTAAAGAAATTCCGGTTAAATACAGAAACAGAATCGGAAAATCCAAAGTAACCGGAACTATTAAGGGTACTGTTATGGCAAGTATTATTATTCTTAGTACAATTTTTAAATATGCATTAAAATTGAAATAATATATCCTCTTTTATATTAAATGTCACCTACTTTACTTTGGCTTTTAGTAAAAACTTTTAACTTCTAACATGAGTAAAAATTCATATAAATACAGCATTATTATTCCTACTTTAAATGAAGAAGAAGGAATAGGAAAATTGCTCTCGGTTTTAACAAAAGAGATTACGGAATATAATTCAGCTTGCGAGATTATTATTATTGACGGATTTAGTAATGATGAAACTGTAAATATTTGTAAAAATTTTAATACGCGAATTATTTACTCCGGAAAAGGAAGAGGAATTCAACTTAACTCCGGTGCAAAAATTGCAAAAGGTGAAATTCTGATTTTTCTTCATGCTGATACTTTATTACCAAAAAATGTTTTTAATACAATTGATAAATCTTTTAATAACAATATTAATCTTGCTACTTTCAAGTTGAAGTTTGATAGTAATAAGCTGCTTTATCAAATATATTCGTATTTTACTAAGTTTGAGACAATGTTTACCACTTTTGGCGACCAAGCTTTAATTGTAAAAAAAGATTTTTTTAACAAAATGGGTGGTTTTAAAAATCAAAAAATTATGGAAGATGTTGATTTTCTTAAACGCGCAAGAAAAGTTACATCAATGAAAAAAATTAATGATTATGTTATAACCTCCGCAAGAAAATTTGAAAAAGAGGGGTTGATAAAAACACAGATAAAAAGCTTTATATTAATTATCAAATATCTTTTTGGTGTTTCCCCGGAAAAAATATACCAATCTTATTATAACAATGAAAAAAGAAAAAGCAATAGTAGTTTTCGTAAAATATCCGGAGCGTGGGAAAGTAAAAACTAGATTAGCTGCCGGTACAGGTGATGAATTTGCAGTTAAATTTTACAAACTTATTGCCAAAAATATTTTCAACGAAATTTTTACTTTAATATCAGATGTGGATGTGTATATTTTTTATCCCGAAACTGATAATAAATCGGATATTAAAAATTGGATAAGCAAGCATTTTTATTATGCCGAACAAAAAGGAAATAATTTAGGCAAAAAAATGAGTAATGCATTTAGTTATGTTTTTAAGAAAAAGTATTCTAAAGCAATTATTTTAGGTACGGATATTCCCGAGATAAATTCGGAAATTATTGAAAGTGCTTTTTCGCATCTTTCTGATTTTAAAATAGTAATATCACCATCTAATGACGGAGGATATTCTCTTTTGGGTCAACAGAAAAATTATTCTTTTCTTTTTAAAAATATTGAATGGAGTACAAGTTCGGTTTTTTTAACTACTATTTTAAAAATAAGACAGAATAATATTAGTTTTAAAAAATTAAATGAGCTAAATGATATTGATACAAAAGAAGATTTACTTTTATGGATGAATTCAACCAACAATAAAACTCTTAAACTCCAAGTAAAAGAATTAGTAGAGAAAGAAGGAATTAAATTATGAAATATAAAATTGCATTAATAGTTTTTGTTTTTATATCGTTTGTCTCGGGACAGAATACGGATCATTCATTATTTACTGAAATTTTAAAAGACTATAATCACAATGGAATGATAGATTATCAACAGTTGAAAGAAGATAAAAGGTTAGATAAATACCTGGAATATTTGTCAAATGTTAATCATGAAAACCTAAAAACCAAAGAAGCGAAAGTAGCTTATTGGATTAATGTTTATAATGCTTTTACTATAAAAGCAATTGTTGATAATTACCCTGTTGAAAGTATTAATGATCTTCATACCGGCGGACTTGTACTTGGAATCATTTTAAGTACAACAGTTTGGGATGAAGATTTCATAAATATTAATGGGAAAGAGTATTCACTAAATGATATTGAACACAAAATACTTAGGAAGAAATTTAAAGAACCGAGAATTCATTTTGCAATTGTGTGTGCATCAATTAGCTGTCCGCAGCTTAGAAAAGAAGCATTTACAGAAAGTAATTTAAATACACAATTGGAAGACCAAGCAAAGAAATTTTTTAACGATACAACAAGAAATAAGTTTGATATTAAGAATAAGGTAGCTTATTTGTCGAAAATATTAGACTGGTTCTCAGAAGATTTTGGTGATAGTGATGAAAATGTTCTAAGTTTTGCCGCCAACTATTTAAACGAACCTTTAAAGAGTGACATTCTAAATAATATTAAAAATTGGACGGTAGATTATTTAGATTACGATTGGGGATTAAACGATTATAAAAATTAAAACTAGAAGGAATAATTAATGGAAACTTATTATGATCCTAAAGATTTAGACAAATTTGCAGAAATAGCTGAAGGCTCACCTAAACTTTGGGCTAAATTCAGTCAATGGTATGGAGCGGTTTTTGAAGAAGGGGCATTGAGTGAACGAGAAAAATCTCTTATTGCACTTGCCGTTGCTCATGCTGTTCAATGTCCCTATTGTATTGATGCTTATACGCAAGCTTCATTAGAAAAGGGTGCCGATTTAGAGCAGATGACAGAAGCAATTCATGTAGCAAGTGCTATTAGAGGGGGTGCATCATTAGTTCATGGGGTACAGATGAAAAATGTGAATGAAAAATTAACAATGTAAAGTAATTGTAAATATTGTAGCCGCAAGCTTCAGCTTGCGCAAAAAAGAATTTGGAAAAGACAATAATGGAAGCAAGACATAAAAGTATGAAAGCCTCTGGTGAAAGTTTAGCTTTTGCCGACGAGCAACTGAAAATTATCAACAAAAAAACTGATTTCCCTCTTTTTGGTGAAAAATTTAAAGAAGTAGGTGAAGGAGAACTTAAAACAGGCACAATTGAAATTTTTCAAATTAATCTCGGTAAAATGTGTAACATGGTCTGTAAACATTGCCACGTAGATGCGGGTCCGGACAGAACGGAAATTATGGAAAAGGAAACACTACAATATTGTCTTAATGCATTAGCGGACTCAGAAATTCAAAAAGTTGACTTAACCGGTGGTGCCCCTGAAATGAATCCTCACTTTAAATGGTTTGTTCAAGAAGTAAAAAAACTTGGAAAGAATGTTATGGTTAGGTCTAATCTAACGATTTTAGTAACGAATAAATTTGAAGATTATGCAAAATTTATGGCTGATAATGAAGTGGAAATAATATCTTCATTACCTTATTATAAGGCCGGTTTTACCGATAAACAAAGAGGTGACGGAACATTTAGCAAATCAATAGATGCAATAAAAAAACTAAATGATTTAGGTTATGGCAAAGAAAATTCACAACTTATTTTAAATTTAGTTTATAATCCCATTGGTGCTTTTCTTCCACCTTGCCAAGAAGGTTTGTAAAGAGATTATAAAAGAGAGCTGTATAAGACACATGGTTTAGTTTTTAATAATCTTTATACAATTACCAATATGCCGATAAGTAGATATTTGGATTATCTAATTCAATCCGGCAATTACGAAAAATATATGACAAAACTTGTTAACTCATTTAATCCTGAAGCTGCAAAAAATGTAATGTGTAAAAATACTCTTTCGGTTAGTTGGGATGGTTATTTGTACGATTGCGATTTTAATCAAATGTTAGAAATGCGAGTAAATCACGGAACACCAAATCATATTAAAAACTTTGATGTAAATAAATTAGAGGGAAGAAAAATACTAACAGGTCAGCATTGTTATGGCTGTACAGCTGGAGCCGGGTCAAGCTGTGGTGGTGAAACAGTTTAGAAAATTAAAAGAATTATCAAATTATACGTATCCTATTTAAATTGAGATTTCTCTCAAACAATTTAAAATCCATCCTGCCAATTTAATAATTATAATATTTACAAAATAATTGTATAGAATATAATTATTAAAAGATAAATTGTATTTTATCAAATATTATTTATATATTTTTAGAGATAGTTTAACTAAAAAAAAGAGGCCCCCCATGGAAAACAATAATATACCTATATATAAAAGACCGGTAGATGAATATTTACCTTGTCCTGAATATGAAGGTGACGAAGGATTTATTAAATTCTACAGAGAAGATGAAAAAAGATATTATTTTGCTTTTAACGGACCTTCAGGCAAAACATATTTAAGATCTCAAGGATATCAAAATGAACCTGGCAGAGATAATGGTATTGACTCAATATTACGTAATGCTCCTTTGGATGAAAGATGGTTTGATGGATTTGATGAAGAAGAAAAATTCTATTATTACGGACTTAAAGCCGGAAACAGACAAGAGATAGCAAGAAGCTGCAGATACGAAAGCAAAGAGGAAATGGAAAAAGATTTTTCTTGGTTAAGAGGAGGAGAATCTATTCTTGGGAAAGGAGCTAAAAAAGTTGATGGAGTTTGGTATTCTGCAGCAGCATTGGCTGAAGAAGATAAACCGCAAAAAGGTATTGATGAATATTTACCATGTGAGGAATACAAGGGTGATGAAGGATTTTATAAGTTTACTAAGGATGGAGAATTTTACTTTGCTTACAATGGAGAAGACGGTAATACTTATTTAAGATCGGAAGGTTATACTAATGAGAAGGGCAGAGATAACGGAATTGATTCTGTAGTTAGAAATGCTCAACTAGATGAACGTTGGGTAAAAGGTTATGATGAGGATGGTAAATATTATTTTTATTCTCTTAAAGCCGGAAATAGACAAGAGATAGCTAAAAGCTGTGAATATGATTCGGAAGAAAAAATGCTTGCGGCTTATGATTATATAAGAGGTGAAAAATCTTTAATCGGTTCGGGCAGTAAGTTAGTGAGTGGGGTTTTAATGTCTGCAGCTATGTTAACATCCGCAAAAACTCCAAAAGCAGTTGAGTTAGAAAGGTTTGAAGAACCTGAAGAGCCTACAGTTGAAGCTGCTGAAGTTCCCCCGGTTGAAACAGGGAAGGAAAAAGGTTGCGGAAGATGGTGGCTTTGGTTACTTCTTTTAGCTTTGTTAATAATTTTATACTTAATATTTTTATAAAAGTTGTGATGCTGCTAAATAAAACCTCGCAATTTGCGGGGTTTTTTATTTTATATTTGTATGTGAAAAAAAATAATATTTATATGAACAGAAATTTACTAACAGTCATTCTATTTTTTTCTTTATTTATTTCATCTGTTTATTCACTAAGTAAAGAAAAATTAATAATTGGTACAAAATTAGCCGAACCATTTGTTATAGAAAATAATAAAGGTGAATTTAAAGGAATTTCGTTCGAACTTTGGAATAGAATTGCTGCCGAGTTAAATGTTGATTCAGAAGTAAAAGTTTATAGTTTAGACGGCTTGTTAAAAGCCGTTGAAAATAGTGAAGTTGATATTGCAGTTTCACCGTTGACCATTACTGCAGATAGAGAAAAACTATTTGATTTCACACATTCCTATTTTACTACAGGACTAAGTATTGCTGTTTCAAATACCGGGAAAAGCAATTTATTTAGCGTATTCAAAAATATTTTTTCTTCACAATTTATTAGTATTATTTTATTCATCTTTTTTATTCTCTTTCTTGTAGGGTTTTTAGTCTGGCTTTTCGAAAGAAATAAGAATAAAGATCAATTCGGTGATGGTCTTACAAAAGGTTTGGGGTCAAGTTTTTGGTGGGCAGCGGTTACTATGACAACCGTTGGCTATGGCGATAAAGCTCCTCAAACAACCGGGGGCAGAATTATTGCACTTATTTGGATGTTTGCGGGACTTATTATGATTTCGAGTTTTACTGCTGCAATTGCCTCTGCATTAACTGTTGATAGTCTTGATAACAGAATTAATAAGCTAAGTGATTTGTATAATGTGAAAGTTGGAACTGTAAAAAATTCTTCAAGTGAAGACTACCTAAATGAAAATGGAATTACTTTTATAACCACAAAAAATATTCAAGAAGGTATTAAAGATGTTTCCGAAAATAAAATTGATGCCTTTGTCTATGATGCTCCGATATTAAAATATTACGTTAAATCTCAAAATATTGCAGATAAAATTTCTGTTTTACCAATAGTATTAAATCCCATTCATTATGGTTTTGCTCTTCCTCAAAGGAGTAAATTAAGGGAACCCATAAATAGAATTTTATTAAAAGAAATTAATAATCGTGAGTGGAAAAAAATTGTAAACTCTTATTTGGGGAAAACTAATTGAATATTACTACAGAGATATAAATGAACCAAATACTTTTACCAGGATCAAATAAACAAATTAATTTCTTACTAGATAGAATTACTCTTGATGGATTAAACTTATTAGTTATCGGTTCTCAAAGTGTTGATATTGCCAAAACATTAGCTGATAAAGCAAGCATGGATGTTGAACTAATTGTTGAAGATTATGAAACTTTAATGATTTCAAACCTGGAACTTGACAAAAAAAAAATGTTAATATCAAACTAATGGATTTTGAAAGAACGGATTTCAGTTCTAGGCAATTTGACCTTATTTTTTCGCAAGCATCTATTACTTATTTTAACAGAAAAAAAGTTATTAAAGAAATTAAAAGAATTCTTAAACCGAACGGATTTTTGTGTGTAGGTGAGATTGTTAAACTTCATCAAAATGTACCAACTTTTATAAACGAAATATTTAATTATTCAAATCTTCATCCGTTACAAATTGATGAGCTTGAAAAATATTATTGCGAAAGAAATTTTATTTTAATCGATTCAATTGATTTATCAAAGACACTAACAAAATTTTACCAAGACTATGCAATATTACTAAATAGTAAATCAAAGAATTTATCAGAAAGTGAAAAATCTTTTTATAAAAAAATTCTTAGTAAAATTAGCCACTAAAGTAATGTCTACTTAAAACTTGGCGGTGAAAAATATATTGGATTTAAAGTATTGCTATTAAAAAAACAGTAATTATTAAATTAAAATTTAGTTGACATTTAGTGTCATTTTAAATTATCTTGCAAACCAAATGAAAAAAGCAAAAGCAACATATTATAATTCAAACACAAACTGGCAATGGTGGTGGAGTATATCGATGGTTAGTTAGTCAGTGAATTATAATGTTTTATAAAATTAAAACCCTTCAAAGTATTCACTGCGAAGGGTTTTTTGTTATTGGGTAAAAATGAAAAAAGAACAATTTAAAAATTTTGCTAAAAACTATAATGTCATTCCGGTTTATGAAATTATTACTGCTGATCTGTTAACCCCTGTATCGGCATATATGAAGATTAGACAGAAAGGTGATTTTAGTTTTTTGCTTGAATCTGTTGAAGGAATTGGAAGATTGGCTAGATATTCTTTTATCGGGCATTCACCCTCAAAAATAATTAAAACGAATAAATCGAATATAATTATAAAAAGTAATGAATCTGAAAAAAAAGTGGATACTGATTTGTTAGATTTTTTGAGCAGTGAAATTAATTCCTTTAATCATCCGGAAATGGATGATCTGCCAGATTTTACAGGTGGATTAGTAGGTTATTTAGGATTTGAAATTATTTCCCAAATTGAGAACAGTATAATTTTTAATAATAAAAAAGTCGATAAATTCCCTGATGCAATACTTGGTTTTTTTGATTCTATTGTTGCGTTTGACCACTATAAACACAGAATTATATTAATTAAAAATGTTATAATTCAGAATTCATCAAACCTAGATGCTTTATATGAAGAAGCAAAATCCAATATAGATGAATTAAAATTGTTATTAATAAAATCAGTGAAACTTCCGGAAAAATTTTTCTTAACAGGAACAATAAATGATAAAATTAATGAAACAAATTTTGCAAATAAAATCCATAAGATTAAAAATAACATTTATGATGGTGATGTATTTCAACTAGTGTTGTCTGAAAGGTTCAGTTCAAAATACAAAGGTGATTTATTAAATGTTTACAGAGCATTAAGAATTATTAACCCTTCTCCGTATATGTATATTTTTGAGTTTGACGATAACCTCTCAATTATTGGTACATCACCTGAAGATTTGTTGAAAGTAAAAGATGGGAAAGCAACCATCCTCCCGATTGCCGGAACAAGACGTAGAGGTAAAACGGAGCAAGAAGATATTGACTTGGAAAATAATTTACTTAGCGATGAAAAGGAAATTGCCGAACACACTATGCTTGTAGATTTAGCAAGAAATGATTTGGGAAGAGTCTGTAAATTGAATTCCGTTAAAGTTATTGAAAAAATGAACATACACCGTTTTTCACACGTAATGCATATAGTCTCAAAAGTTGAAGGTGAACTTGATAAAAATAAAAATTGCATTGATGCATTAAAAGCCAGCTTTCCTGCGGGTACAGTTTCCGGCGCCCCTAAAATTAGAGCAATACAGTTAATTGAAGAACACGAAGAAATTAGCCGTGGACCATACGCCGGTTCTGTTGGTTATATTGATTTTAATGGGAATTTGGATATGGCAATTGCTATAAGAACATTATTTACTGATAAAGAAAATATTTATTGGCAAGCCGGAGCGGGAATTGTAGCTGATAGTAAGGCTAAATTGGAATTGAAAGAAATTAAAAATAAATCGGCTGTTTTAGAAAGTGCATTAAAATTTGCAGAGGTAATTGATGAAAATTTTAGTAATAGATAATTACGATTCGTTTACTTTTAATCTTGTTCAGTTGGTTGGTGAATTTATCACCGATATAATTGTAGTAAGAAATGACAAGATAACTATTGATGAAATAAGAAAATTAAATCCTGATAAAATACTTATTTCGCCGGGACCCGGAAGACCTGAAAATTCTAAAATATCTTTAGATGTAATTAAAGAGCTTGGTGTATCAACTCCTATACTTGGCGTTTGTTTAGGATATCAGGTAATCGGAATTTTATTTGGTGCAAAAATTATAAACGCACCGAGTTTAATGCACGGAAAGTCTTCCGAAATTATTCATGATAATAAAACAATATTTAAAAATATTCCTCAAAAATTTAAAGCAGGAAGATATCACTCACTTATAATTGACAGATAATCTATAAATAGTGAACTTGAAATTACTTCGGAAACATCAGATAAAATTGTAATGGGAGTAAGGCATAAAAAATATCCAATTGAAGGAATTCAGTTTCATCCCGAATCAATACTAACCCCGGAAGGGAAAAATATAATTAAAAACTGGTTGGAATTATGATTAAAGAACTTATACAAAAAGTAATAAACAAAGAACACTTAACTTTTGATGAGTCTCATCTGGCAATGAATAAAATAATGAGTGGTGAAGTTAATAACTCACAAATTGCTGCGCTGCTCATTGCCCTTAAAAGTAAAGGTGAACATGCAGATGAAGTTGCTGGTTTTACAAAAGCAATGCGTGAAAAAAGTATTAAGGTTAATTCAAGTTATGATTCTATAGATGTTTGCGGGACCGGGGGAGACAATTCGAATACAATTAATATTTCTACAGCAGTATCTTTTGTAGTTGCAGGAGCCGGAGTAAAAGTAGCAAAGCATGGCAACCGATCAATCTCAAGTAAGAGCGGTAGTTCTGATGTTCTTACCGAACTGGGAATTAATATTCATCTGACAAATGAAAAATCGAAAGAGGCTTTAGAAAAAATTGGTATTACCTTTTTGTTTGCTCCTAATTACCATCCGGCAATGAAATATGTTATGCCTGTCAGAAGGGAATTAGGTTTTAAAACAGTATTCAATATTCTCGGACCATTAACTAACCCGGCTGGAACAAGAAAACAAATGATTGGAACATTCAGTAATGAAACAGCAAAACTTATGAGAGAGGCTGCTAAACATCTTAATATGGAAAAAGTCTGTTTTACTTGTACCGAAAATAAATTTGATGAAATAACACTAACCGGGGAAACTTTAGTTTACGAGTATGATAAAATTAATGGAAATCGGGATTATATAATAACACCCGGCACTTTTGACTATCCAACAATTAAATTAAAAGATATTGTTGGGGGATTACCAAATGAAAATGCTAAGGCAATAATTAATCTTTTTGAAAAGAAAGAAATGAATCCACTTTATTATGTAGTCTCGGCTAATGCTGCTTTAGCTCTTTATTCATCGGGGTATTCCGATAATTTAATAAAATGCAAGTTAGCTGCTGAAGAGTCTATACTTAATGGAAGTGCACTAAACAAATTGCAAGAACTTAAAAGTTTTTCTTAGAAAAAGATTTAAGTGCCTGGCATCTTTAAGATGCCAGGCACTTTTGATAGCCATAGCTAAAACAATTATTATATTTTGCTTATGAATATTCTTGAAGAAATAAAAGAAGTAAAAAAGGAAGAAGTAAAAAAGCTAAAGAGTGAATTTACACACTCTCGTTTTACCGATTCAAAATTTTATGAAATGAGCAGAATTGATTTTGCTGAAGCAATTAACATTCATGACAGACTTTCTATAATTGCTGAGGTCAAAAAAGCAAGTCCATCTAAAGGCATTATTTTGGAAAATTTTAACCATTTAAATATTGCTGAAAGTTATATGAACAAAGGAGCAAATGCTGTTTCGGTTTTAACGGATTTTGTTTTTTTTAAAGGTGAAATTAATTATTTGAACGAAATTGCTGAACATAAGACCATTCCATTGTTAAGGAAAGATTTTATAATTGATGAATACCAAATATTTGAGGCTAAAGCAAATGGTGCCGATGCAATATTGCTTATTTCCGAAATGCTGTCTGCCAATCAAATAAATGAATTAACATCTGCTGCTTATGAAACCGATCTGGATGTTTTACTTGAACTTCACTCGGTTGAGCAAATTGAAAAAATAGATTTTAGCAGAAATAAAATTATCGGAATTAATAATCGTGACCTGAAAACTTTTGATGTAAACTTAAATACCGTTAACAAAATTGCTGAACATATTCCCACTGAAAATATTTTAGTTGCAGAAAGCGGAATAAAAAATAAGAAAGACATCGATTTTATTAAAAGTACAAGAGCAAATGCTATATTGGTTGGAGAGCATTTTATGGCATCAAGAAATATGGACGAAGAATTAACAAAATTTATTGAGTGGTGTAAATATGAAAATTAAAATCTGTGGAATTACCAATATAGAAGATGCTCTCTTCTGCTGTAATATGGGCGCAGATGCACTCGGATTTATTTTTTATAAAAAAAGTAAAAGATATATTAAACCTGAAGATGCGAAAAAAATAATTATGCAGTTACCGCCTTTTATCTTAAAGGTTGGTGTGTTTGTAAATGAAACATCAAGTAATATTAATAGAATTGCAAAAGATGTGAAACTTAATTTAGTTCAATTACATGGAGATGAGTCACCGGAAGATGCTGTAAATATTGAACTTCCCGTAATTAAGGCATTCCGAGTTGATAATAATTTCAATTATGAAACATTAGACAAATACTCAAATTGTTCTTTTTTATTAGACACATTTAGCAAAAAAGAATATGGAGGAACCGGAGAAATTTTTAATTGGGGAAATATTCCAGATAAAATTAAAAATAAAATTATTCTTGCCGGAGGGGTTTCTGCTAAGAATTTAGAACAAATTTATAATAACATCTCTCCCTATGCAATTGATGTTTCTTCTTCCATAGAATTAGAACCCGGTAAAAAAGATCATAAAAAAATAAAACAATTATTTACAAAATATAACGAGTTGGGAAAATAAAATGTTGATACTGCTGGATTTAAATGCACCAAGAAAAGATGTTGAAGTAGTTAAAGAAAAAGTTAAAAGCCTAAATTGCCAACCGCATGAAATACCAGGGGAAACCAATTTGGCAATAGGAATTACCGGCCCCTCCCATAAGTTAATTGAAGATGATTTTGCATTTATGCCATCGGTTATTGAAGTTGTTCGTGTAAGTAAAAAGTATAAGTTAGTTAGTCGGCAAATGAAATCTGAAGACACAATTATTAAAACTAAGTATGGCAATATTGGAGGTAAAGAACTTACAATTATTGCCGGACCATGTTCTGTGGAAAACAAAGAACAAATATTTAAAATTGCCGAGGAGCTAAAAAAACTCGGTATAAATTATTTAAGAGGCGGTGCATATAAACCGAGGAGTAGTCCTTATGCATTTAGAGGATTAAAAGAAGAAGGATTAAAATTATTAGATGATGTTAAAAAGG